>NZ_JCBCUZ010000024.1:0-86834 GCF_059862735.1 Pseudomonas sp. MF06569
TAACGAGCATTCAGCCAAGCCGTTCAAGTGGACAAAGACCGCAGCGGCCATCATCAGCTCGGTACATATGGCAAAGCTGAGTGTGATGAAGAATAAGCTAATGAACTAACCGCTCGAGACACTAGCTTGGAACTCAACAGACTACAGAAATTGGTTTTGCGGGCACGCGCAGATTAATTCTGGTTGTTGAAAATGCTTGACAAGATCTTTGCGCGGACACGCTCCCCTAATACCTGGATGCCAGCCAGCACTTCAGGCCGACACGACCTCTCAAAAAAATCATCGCTCAATGCATATTGTTTTGTGCTTGATTGTTTTTGGCCGGTGTATTTTCAGGTCAATGGCTTAAAACATCCCCGCCTTTGTGAATTTCCTTCGCTGTTACCCCTCTACATGAAGACAGGCCTGCCTTGCTGGTCAGAAGGGCGTAGTAGACTACGCTGGTTTTATTTTTATCTGTCGGGGGATCCTATGTTAATCAGGTCATTAGCCGAGCTCGATCGTATACGTGACGAGTGCCGGTCCATGGTCACCAAGCGCTCGGCAGTTTCTGCAGGTGCGGCTGCAATCCCGATACCCGGGCTCGATATCGGTACCGATGTCGCATTGCTGGTTGAAATGCTGCCGGCTATCAACAGCAAATTCGGTTTGACCCCCCACCAGATCGAGCAGATGGACTCACGGTCCAAGCGCCTGATTGTGGTAGCGGTCACCGGGATTGGCAGTGAGGTGATCGGCAAATTCATCAGCCGAACGCTGGTCATGTCTCTGGTGCGCAAGATGGGCGCAAAAGTGGCAACCAAATCAGTGATTCGCTTTGTCCCGTTTGTAGGGCAGGCGGTGGCGGCAACCATCAGTTTTGGCGTGATGAAACTGGTCGGCAATGGCCATATCGAGGATTGCTATCAAGTGTGCCGCGAGGCCCTTCTGGCGCAGGCGAGGGAGTCCACGGTGATCGAAATTGGCCCTGAAACCGATGCCTGACACGTTTTGTTATCTTTGAAACCGAACCTGTGACGTGCACGACCCTCAAAGCTAAACGGTCGTGCAAAAAGCGGAGGACGTGATGAACGGTGTCAGATCCAGTCTGTTATTTCTATTGATGGGCGGCGTAGTTGCCTTCCAGGCACAGGCACAAACGTTTTCGAACCCTGGGGCCCGCCCAACACTTGCGGCCCATGCTGGGCTAATGGCGCAAAACACCTTGCCAGCCAACACGCCGCCTGCCAACAACGTCATCCGCCGCATCAATCCAAACAGCCGGCAAGGCACGGGGGCGTCCGTGCCAGGCGCAACAGGTCCCTCTACAGCTCCCACGCTGCGAACCCCTTCAATCGAGAACGGCAAGATCGGTAATGGTTATCCACGTAGCCAGACACCGCCAACGACCGTCAAGCCCACCGCGCCGTCGTTGCAGCCCAGAGACAAACCTCAATAGAACAAGGAATAGCTAATGTTGAGAAAAACCTTGCTGGCCACTGTGTGCGCCGCTTCGCTACTCAATATTGCGTTCACGGCCCATGCCGATGCGCAGAAGACGTTTACTTCCGAGTCTGGAACTGTCACCGCAACCCCGGTCGTCGAGGGGCTTGATCATCCTTGGGCATTGGCGTTTCTGCCCGATAAACAGGGCATGCTGGTCACCGAGCGGCCGGGAAATCTTCGCGTTGTGAGCCCTGATGGAAAGCTGTCTGCACCGGTATCCGGTGTCCCGCAGGTGTGGGCCAAAGGGCAGGGCGGCCTGCTCGATGTGGTGCTGTCGCCCAGTTTTGCAGAAGATCGCCTGGTGTATTTGTCTTACGCAGAAGGCGGTGAAGACGGTAAAGCAGGAACCACCGTCGGCCGCGGGCGCTTGTCGGAGGATTTGACCCGTTTGAGCAACTTTGAAGTGATCTTCCGCCAGGAGCCAAAACTCTCTACCGGTAATCACTTTGGCTCGCGCCTGGTGTTCGACCGGGACGGCTATCTGTTTATCGCCCTCGGGGAAAACAACCAGCGTCCGACATCCCAGGACCTGGACAAACTGCAGGGCAAAATTGCGCGCATTTTTCCTGACGGGCGCGTTCCCAACGACAACCCTTTTGTCGGCAACAAGGACGTGAGGCCAGAAATCTGGTCGTACGGCCATCGTAACCAGCAAGGCGCCGCCCTCAATCCCTGGACCGGCACCCTGTGGACTCACGAGCACGGACCAAAAGGGGGGGACGAAATCAACCTGATCGAGCGTGGTAAAAACTATGGCTGGCCGCTGGCTACCCACGGGATTGACTACTCGTCGAAACCTATCTCCGAAGCACAGGGCAAAACCGTCGAAGGTACTGTGGGGCCCCATCATGTCTGGGAGAAATCCCCCGGCATTAGCGGTATGGCCTTCTACGATTCAGACCGTTTCAAGCCCTGGCAGCACAATCTGTTTATTGGCGCACTTGCAGACAAAGACCTGATCCGGCTGCAGCTGAGAGATGGCAAGGTGGTGCATGAAGAGCGGCTGCTGGGAGATCTGAAGGCACGTATCCGCGACGTTCGCCAAGGTCCGGACGGCTATGTGTATGTACTGACCGACGAGGATGATGGCGTGCTGTATCGGGTAGGGTTGCAATAACACTCTATCAAGGCGGGAGCGGGCAAGCCCGTTCCCGCAATGACACTTATTCGCTCACGGCCTGCTTGATCTGCTTGGACGCAGACCAGATCCGGTAACGCACTTCGATGTCCTTGGGAACGTAGACCACGATGGGCAGTTTGCTGTTGTAGCGCAGCATGAAGCCATCACCGACCACCGGAACAAACTCGGGATGTGCCTTGCCTTCGGGGCAGGCCATCATCGTGCTCATGGGGCCGGTGACCTTGTTCAGGCGATACATCGGATAGCCCCAGCCCTTGAGGGTTTTTTCTTCCAGCTTGCCGCCCAGGCGCTGCTGGTTGCAGTCGACCTGTAATGTCTTGCCCGCAATGATCTGAACCTTGTAGTCGTCTTCATTTTTCTGTTTTGGCAGATTAATGACCTGGCGGCTAAAACCCGGTTCGGCTTTAGGGTAGGGGGCGACGTCTTCCAGTTTGGCTGCGTTGGCCACACTGCACAGCGTACTCAGGGAGAGTAATACGGCTGCGCTGATCACCAGTGGTTTCATGGTGCTTTCCTTAATTCAGAGCTGAAATGTACATCCAGAAGAGTTAAACAAGGTGTCTGGATCAAGCTCAGACAACCAATAGTGCATTAAAGTGCAAAACAGACCCCTTGGTGTGGATAGATTACTTCGCGCCAATGTCGAACTGCCAGTAAACTGCCTTTTTTCCTCCGAATCATTAATTTCCCGAGGTTTTGCATGACACTCAGTCCTCTTGCGGGCAAACCGGCCCCAGCTCAATTGCTGGTCGACATACCGCGACTGGTGACCGCTTATTACACCGGTCAACCCGATGCATCGATCGCCACCCAGCGTGTCGCCTTTGGTACATCCGGACACCGTGGCAGTTCGTTCGAGCTGAGCTTCAATGAGTGGCATGTATTGGCCATTAGCCAGGCCATATGCCTCTACCGTCAGATGAAGGGCATCAATGGTCCGTTGTTTGTCGGTATCGACACTCACGCGCTGTCGACTCCAGCGGGCGCCAGTGCCCTGGAAGTGTTTGCGGCCAATGGCGTCGAAACCATGATCGCCGCTGACGATGAGTACACGCCGACTCCGGCCATTTCTCACGCAATTATCTGCTACAACCGTGGCCGCACCACCGGCCTGGCAGATGGCGTAGTGATTACCCCGTCGCACAACCCGCCAGAAAGCGGTGGTTTCAAGTACAACCCGCCTAACGGTGGCCCGGCCGATACCGATGTCACCAAATGGATTGAAGCCAAGGCCAACGAACTGCTCGCGGCCAGATTGGCCGGGGTCAAGCGCATCAGTTACGAGCAGGCGCTCAAAGCCAGCACGACGCATCGCCATGACTACCTGAACACCTATGTTGCCGATCTGAAAAACGTGATCGACATGGACATCCTTCGCGGCGCCAACTTGCGCCTGGGCGTTGATCCCCTGGGTGGCGCAGGTGTGCATTACTGGTCCGCGATCGGCGAACACTACGGCTTGAATCTGGAAGTGGTGAACACCACGGTCGATCCGACTTTCCGCTTCATGTGCGTGGACTGGGATGGCCGGATCCGCATGGACCCGTCCTCCAGCTATGCCATGCAAGGTCTGATCGGGCTTAAAGAGCGTTTCGACGTGGCCTTCGCCTGTGACCCTGATCACGATCGCCACGGCATTGTCACGCCATCAGGCGGCCTGTTGGCGCCGAACAACTACCTGGCGGTGTCCATCGACTACCTGTTCCAGAATCGCCCGCAATGGCGCGCTGATGCTGCGGTGGGCAAGACCGTGGTCAGCAGTGGCCTGATTGACCGCGTAGCTGCACGCCTGGATCGCCGCTTGTATGAAGTGCCGGTGGGCTTCAAGTGGTTTGCCGATGGCCTGTTCGAAGGCTCGCTGGGCTTTGGCGGCGAAGAAAGTGCCGGTGCCTCGTTCTTGCGCCTGGACGGCAGCGTCTGGTCCACTGACAAGGATGGCCTGATTCCGTCGCTATTGGCCGCAGAGATGACGGCTCGTACAGGTCGCGATCCGTCCCAGCTGTACCAGAAAATGACCGAAGACCTCGGTCTTCCGTTCTCGACCCGGGTCGATGCCAAGGCAACCCCGCAGCAAAAAGCGCTGCTGGGCAAATTGTCACCTGATCAAGTCAAATCCACGCGCCTTGCCGGTGAAGACATTACCCGGATTCTCAGCCATGCCCCGGGCAACAATCAGGCAATCGGCGGGCTCAAGGTCATGACCGAAAACGGCTGGTTCGCTGCACGTCCTTCGGGCACTGAAGACATCTACAAAATCTACGCCGAGAGCTTTATCGGCGACGAGCACCTGAACCGCCTGGTTGAGGAAGCTCAAGTGCTGGTAGACACCGCCATCGCGTAACACCCGCAAAAAAAAGCCTGGCCCCGCAATGGGGCCAGGCTGCTTGAAGGACCAGGCTGGCAGGTATCAGCCTCTGGTACTGAGTTGCACCACTTGTTGCATGTTTTCGTTGCAGGCACGGGCCTGCTGGAGCATGGCTTCGAACGGCGCGCTCATGATCTCGTCATGACTCAACCAGCTGTGTTTTTGCGTGATGGAGTACTGGTAGCGGTATTTATCCTTGCTGCGTTTGCTGCTCAGTTCCATATCAAACCACGGTGAGTTCACCTTGCAGGACTTGATTTCCTTGCCGACCTTGGCGCCCGAAAGTGTGATGTCGTAGGTCAGTTTCTCTGGATCGGCCATGTACAGGTCAGCCAGTTGCCCGGTGCGGCGATAGTTCATCAAGCTGTCCCAGCGCTCGCTCATGAATGCCGGCTTGTAGATCTGCTGCCCGGACAGGTTCTCCAGTGCACGAAGGTTGGTCAGGGTGGCGTGTACCGTGTAACGCTCGGGCACCACAAAGCCGGTTTTATCCCGACTGATCTTGCAGTCAGTGATCTCTTTGCCAAAGTGGTTGCACAGGTTCAGGTCGGTAGCACTGACCCCCGAATCAGTGTCGGCGTAGCTGAGTTGCATCAGCGTCATCTGCCCCATTTCGACTTCAGCGGTGGTGCGAGCCTGGCCATCGCGATTGAAGTGCTCAAACTTCTTCACGTCCATGCTCAGGCTCGGTTGCTCTTCAGGGATGTAATCCTGGCGCACCTTGCCATCGGCATCGATGACCAGCGCCCAGCGATTCTGGATGTCAGGCATGCTGCGGCCCGGCAAGAACACGGGGTTGGTCGGATCAAGCCACCAGACCTGGCCATTGACTTCAGCCCGCACGATGGCGTGATTGGCTGAACTGGTACCAGGCAACAACAGGCCCAGCGGGTTGGTGCCCCGGCTGACCCAGGCTGTTTGGGCGGTGATGCCGCTGGCTTTCAACATGGCGGTCAGCAGTACCGAAAGGTCCTTGCAGTCGCCGTAGCCACGGTCTTCGATCTCGCCCAGGGTGAACGGCACGTAACCGCGATCAGTGGCGCGCCAGTCGCCCATGTAGCGGTATTGATCATGGATGTATTGCATCAGCCCGGATACTTGTTGGGCGGGCGGTAGACCCTTGAGCCCTGAAACGGTCTTGGCGGCGCTCGCAGGCAGCCCGGCAGTCACGATTTCGTTGTAGCGTTTGGCGAGGTTGCCAAAGTGATCCTGTACCTGGCTGGAACTGCCGATTTCAACCCGGGGCATCTGGCGGATGTAGGCGTTGCCGGCCTCATTGATGTAATTCACGAAGCGCGGTTTTTTCTGCTCGATCACGAGGGTCTTGTTGTCGGCAGACGGGGTGAACGTGAAGTCTTCCATCATCTCGCTGCGCCACACAATCGGCTGCTCGGCGGTAAACGTGCTTTTAAAGCCATCCGAGCGGGCAGGGGACGGGCCAAACGTCATGAGGTAATGGAAGTGGTCCATCAGCGGCTTGCCCACCGTATGCTCGCGTACGGTGTAGGAGAGCTCGGTACCAATGCGCAGGTTCGGGAAAGCAATCGAGGTCTGGCTGGCCCGCAGGAAACCTTTGTCCGGGTTAGGCGCCATGCGCGTGTCGATTTGGGATTGAGCCAGGGCCACCGGCTTGGCGCCGGGTTGTGTGGATTGAGCGTTGATGATTTCCAGTTGATCCGTTTCAGGGAAACTGAAGTCGATACGTGACAGCATCTCTCGGCCATTGTTGGTGAGGATGGTGTAACGGTAGGTCGTGGTGCAATCGGTGCTGGTGTCTTTGTTGAAATGGCAGGTTCTTTGCGTTTCGCCCGCCAGGGCAGCCTCTGACTCTGGTTGCAATGCCGCGAAAGCCGGCAGGCTGACGATCCCCAATGTTGCGCAAATCAATGATTTGCTGAAAGTAAAGCGGTGCATGAGCGCCTCAGGTTATTCCCTTAAAACAGCACCCTGCGACGTTTTAATGTTTTTGAAATGGTGTTGGAGGGTGCTGCGCGAGTAGCGGATGATAATCGATCGCAACTGTATTTTCTACATTGTCGAACAATTAACACCGCTGTAAGGCCCGCGCTAGAGCATTGCACCTGTGTTTTAAGCGGCAGGGAGAGGCTGGCAGACGTCAACCCACTGCGCGTTGACCAGGTCGGCCATGCGCGACGGGCAAATCTTTACGGCAGTGTGAGTGGCCCCGGCCGCGGGCATGACTTCAGTGAAGCTTTGCAGGGAAATGTCGCAGTAAACGGGCAATTCAGTCGCCAGCCCGAAAGGGCAGACGCCCCCCACAGGGTGGCTGGTGAGTGCGACGACCGTTTCGGCGTCCAGCATTTTGGCTTTGCTGCCCAGGGCGTCTTTTATTTTCTTGTTGTCGATGCGTGCATCACCCCGTGCCACCAGCAAAACATTGCGTTCGCCGACTCGAAAGGCCAGGGTTTTAGCAATTTGACCGGGCTCAACGCCATGGGCTTCGGCAGCCAGTGCGACCGTCGCCGTACTCGTGGTCAATTCGATGATGTGCAGGTCGGGGGCGTTGGCGTGAAAAAAGGCGCGTACGGATTCAAGGCTCATCGGGCTAGGCTCTTTGGGCAAAAGCCTGAATCTAGAGAAGCCGATGGCGCACTGTCAATGCGCCACCGGTGAAGGGGCGGTTAAATATCCAGAATGATCTTGCCGAAATGCTGGTTGGTTTCCTGGTACTTGAACGCCTCGACCATGTCGGTCAGAGGGAAGTGACGATCAATCACCGGGTGCATGCCGTTGGCATTGATCGCACGAACCATGTCTTGCTGCTGGCTGCGGCTGCCGACGAGTACCCCTTGCAGGCGAACTTGCTTGATCAGCATCGGTACAAAGTTCATCGCGCCGCTGACACCGCTGAGGATGCCAATGATCGAGATATGCCCGCCAACCCGAATGGCGATCATCGACTGCTCAAGGGTCGCAGGGCCGCCAACTTCAATGATGTGGTCGACACCGCGGCCACCGGTCAGGGCCAGGGCTGTCTCGCCCCAGAGCGGGTCTTTGCGGTAGTTGATGACATGGTCTGCGCCCATGGCTTTCAGGCGCTCCAGTTTCTCGTCGCTGGAGGAGGTGGCGATCACCGTGGCACCGGCCATTTTGGCGAATTGCAGGGCGAAAATCGAAACGCCACCCGTGCCTTGAATCAGCACCGTGTCACCCGGCTTGAGGGAGTCATCGGCCATCAACGCGCGCCACGCAGTCAGGCCTGCGGTGGTCAGGGTCGACGCCTCGGCGTGGCTCCAGCCGGTGGGTGCCAGGGTGAACGATGTAGCTTTGGCGGTCACTTGCTCGCGGGCATAACCGTCGATGCCATCGCCGGGTACGGTAACGAAACCTTCAACCAGCGGGGTTCCGGCGATCCATTCCGGGAAAAAGGTGCTGACCACCGAATCGCCGACCTTGAACTCGCTGACATCCGCGCCCACCGCAATCACTTCACCTGCACCATCGGCCATGGGAATGCGCTTTTCGCTGGGTCCCCACATACCGCTTACTACTGCAAAATCGTGATAGTTCAATGAGTTGGCGCGTAAACCTACAGTGATTTCACCACGGGCCGGCGCACTGACTTCGCTGCTGCCAACGACTACATTGTGATAACCGCCGCCAGGTTGGACGAAGATGGTTTTAGTGCTCATGGGATTTCCTCATGTTTTTACATTGCGCGAAATAACGAAATGTATAGGTAAAAATTACAACTCGATTTTCAGCCTAGCTGCAAAGTCATCGATCGCCTGTTCATTGCGTCGATAGTACGTCCACTTGCCAATGCGCGTAGTCAGGACAAAACCTGCTCGTTGCAAAATGGCCAGGTGCGCTGACGCCGTAGAAGGGGACAGCCCGGCCTTGTGCTGCAAATGGGTCACGCACACGCCAATCGCGGGATCACCGTGATCCTGAGGCGGGAAATTGCGGAGCGGGTCTTTGAGCCACTCCATCATTTGCATGCGAGTGTCATTACCCAAGGCTTTGAGTTGTTCAAGAATCATGAGGCTGATACTACGCTTTTTTCCGAAATGTTCAACCGGCGGTGATGCCATCGCGAGCAAGCCCGGTTCCCACGGGTCCGTGTTGTTATCTGACAGGGCAACTGTGGGAGCGGGCTTGCTCGCGATGCAGGCAATGGGTTTTACCTGAAGCACCGCTGTAATTAGGCTCCGTTCCCCAGTAAACACACCCCGCGACAACCGGCCGCACGTAGGGCGGATGTTTTGCAATTGCGGGATCAATCCTGTATTTGTTCCGCCATTGAGCCAAGGCTCGTCTGTTTTTTGAATCTGCCCATCAGGAACCATGATGCCTAACCAGTTCCCCGCCGTTCGTCCGCGCCGCCTGCGCCGCTCCCAGACCCTTCGCGACATGTTCCAGGAAACCGAATTCAGCCTGAACGACCTGGTGCTGCCGATTTTCGTCGAAGAAGAGATCGACGACTTCGTGCCCATCACCAGCATGCCTGGCGTAATGCGTATTCCTGAGTCGAAACTGGCCGGTGAAATCGAGCGTTATGCCCGTGCGGGCATCAAGTCGGTGATGCTGTTCGGTGTGTCTCACCATCTGGATGCCACCGGCAGCGATGCAATGCGTGAAGACGGGCTGGTGTCGCGCATGGTGCGCATCAGCAAGGATGCTGCGCCGGACATGATCGTCATGAGTGACACCTGCTTCTGCGAGTACACCTCCCATGGTCATTGCGGCGTGATGCACGACCACGGTGTCGACAATGACGCGACCCTGATCAACCTCGGTAAACAAGCTGTAGCGGCTGCCGCTGCCGGCGCGGACTTTATCTCGCCATCGGCCGCAATGGACGGCCAGGTGCAGGCTATCCGCAGCGCTCTGGATGGTGCCGGCTTTATCGATACCTCGATCATGGCGTACTCCACCAAGTTCGCCTCGGCACTCTACGGCCCGTTCCGTGAGGCGGGCGGCAGCGCCCTTACCGGCGATCGCAAGTCGTACCAGATGAACCCGATGAACCGCCGTGAAGCGATTCGCGAGTCCCTGCTGGACGAGCAAGAGGGCGCAGACGTGCTGATGGTCAAGCCTGCCGGTGCTTACCTCGACATCATTCGCGATATCCGCCAGGCCTCGCATCTGCCTTTGGCGGCGTATCAGGTCAGCGGTGAGTACGCGATGATCAAGTTCGGCGCTCAGGCGGGTGCCATCGACGAAGCACGTGTGGTGCGCGAAAGCCTGGGTTCGATCAAGCGCGCCGGTGCTGACATGATCCTGACTTACTTTGCAATGGATCTGGCCTTGCAGGGGATCTAAGCTGCAGGCGGCAAGTCGGGAGTCGATCGCGTTGCCCGGGCTTGCCGCCAACCCACAAAAGGAATTTACCCATGCCAGACGCTCGACTCGAACGAATCCTGATCACCAACGACGACGGCATCGACGCTCCGGGCCTTGCAGTGCTGGAGGAAGTGGCCCGCGAGTTGGCGGACGAAGTCTGGGTGGTCGCACCGGATCATGACCAAAGCGGTATTTCCACGGCCATCAGCATTCATCACCCGTTGCGCGTGACAAAGCGCGGTGAACGGCGCTTTTCGGTATCCGGGACACCTGCGGACTGTGTCGCAATGGCCTTGCAGCAGTTGATGGACAAACCACCGAAGCTGTTGCTCTCAGGTATCAACAAAGGCGCCAATCTGGGGGTAGAAACGCTGTTTTCCGGCACCGTTGGGGCCGCGATGACCGGTTTGCTGATGGGTGTTCCGTCCATAGCCTTGAGCCAGTACTTCACCCGTCGCAGTTTTGTACGCTGGGACACCGCTCGCGCCTTGGCCCCTGGTGTGATCCGGCAGTTGCTGGGCAAGGGCTGGGAGCAATCGGCGTGCCTGAACATCAATTTCCCGGACGTTCCGGCGGATGAAGCCGGGCCGATACAAATCACTCGCCAGGGTGCCGGCCGCATGGATGGGGTGGACGCGATAGAGCGAACCGATTTTCGTGAGGCCAGGTATTACTGGCTCAGTATCACTCGCCATCAGCACCCTGAAGCGGTTGACACCGAGACCCAGGTCGTGACGCAGGGCGGGGTTTCGGTCACGCCGCTGGAGTTTGATCGCACCGCCATTTCCCTGCGTGAGCAACTGCGTACAGCGCTTCAATCGATTTAAGCCCAATGCTCCGGGTCATCGACGATGGCCTGGTGCCCTTCAAGCACTTTCGGTATTTCCTGCTTGAGAAACTCGACCCAGGTTTTGACCTTGGCATCCAGAAACCGCCGGGAAGGGTAGAGCGCGTAGATGCTTTTTTCGTGCAGCCGATACTGCGGCAGCAGGCGTACCAAAGAACCGCGCTGATAAGAACTGACGGCCACGTAGTCGGGCAGCAGGCACACGCCAAGCCCGGCCTCGGCCGCTTGGGCCATTGCCTCGGCGACGTTCACCTGAAAGATGTTGCCGGGGCGGATGACTTGCTCGCCCTCAGCATCGCGAAAGGTCCAGCTGTCGGTAAACAGGGGGTCAACCAGGTGCAGGCAGCGGTGCTCGTGCAGATCGTCCGGGGTTTTCGGAACTTCCCGTCCCTTCAGGTAGGAGGGCGCGGCACTGATGACACTGAATATACTGCCCAGGGGTTGGCCGATCAGCTCCGAGTCCGGCAAGTTGGCAGACAGCGTAATCACAACGTCATGGCCTTCTTCGAGCAAGTCCGGCTGGCGTTGAGAAAGCGTCAGGTCGACATTGACCTGCGGATAGAGCTCTGTGTAGCGGGCCACCAGAGGTGCCAGCAGCTGGATGCCAAGCCCTGTGGTGGATTGCACCCGTAAATGCCCGCGGGGTATCAGGTGCGCCCCAGCCGCTTCGGCATTGGCGTCTTCGATTTCCCCCAGGATCATTCGGCAGCGCTCCAGGTAGCGTGCCCCTACCTCGGTCAGTGCCAGGCGTCGCGTGCTGCGCTGCAACAGCCGGGCTTGCAGCGAAGACTCCAGTTCAGACAGCAAGCGCGAGGTTTGCGCAGTGGAATATCCCAATACCTGCGCCGCAGCGGTGAAGCTGCCCGTTTCGACGACGCGCACGAACACGCGCATTGCCTGAAAAATATCCATCCTGATTATTACCCCACACGTAAGCGTGCTTTTTTGTGGTGGCAATAATTACACAGACCACGCGGGTATGCCTTCGTGAAATGGGTATTTTGCGAAGGCATCGTAAGACAATCCAACTGTTTTTTATAAAATATGTAAGATCATTCTTATAAAAGATTAAGAACAATCTTAAATTTAACATGAATCTCGGATATTGCTTTGTGGTCTGTCATTTTTGTCGTTCTATAAGCACTCATTTGCAATGAGTGCGAATTTCTCCTTGAGACAACCTGTAAAGCACGGACTTTTTCTGTGTGCGTGCACACCCGGCAGCCAGTTGACAACGCTAAGAAACAAGGTGGATTTACTTGAACCTCCGTCAGGATCTGCAACTTAAAAACATTAACGCCGAGATAGATTTCTTTGATTTGCTTCACTCGTTTTGGCAGCAAAAAAAGTTAATTGGTTTAACCATGGCAATAGTTGGGGCTCTAGCCTTTGGCTATGTTTCATTAACGCAACACGTCTATCGAACCAGTAGTGTGTTGCGTCCTGCAGCCGTTAATGAACTCGATGCCCTCAACCGTTCCGGGATCTACACACTGCCAGCTGCAGACGCCTTGCTTAAAGTTGGCGCGGCGCTCGAGTCCTATGAAAACCGGCTGAATTACTTCAAATCCCATCAGGACTTTTTCAAACCGCTGGAAAAGCAAGGGAGCACCCTTGAGCAGAGTTTTGAAGCATTCAGCCGTGACGCAATGACGGTGAGCCGGCCTGATCCGAACAAGGCAAGCGAATTGAGTCCGTTTATAAAAATGGAGCTTATTTACCCGGAAACTCTCAATGGCGTTGAGATTCTTAACGGCTTTGTTGAGTACGCAATTAATATTCGGCGACAGCAAATCAGTGCTGATCTCAAGATTATTATTAGTAATCGGCTTGGGGAGCTGGAAACAAAAATCAATTCTGCCCGTTCAAGCTATCACGTTCAAAAAGAAGGAAAAATCGCTGCGTTAGTCGAGTCGGACAAACTGAAGCGGGCAACCTTGGGTGATGAATTGAGCGCCTTGCGCATGCAGCTCAAAATTCAGCGAGATGCGCGCATCAATCAGCTGAATGAAGCGATTTCCATCGCAAAGACACTGGGCATCAAACATCCGACCACGCCCGCGGCAATGGCTGATGCAGCACAGGGGGCGTCTTCCAGGCTGGTACGTACTGAAATCACGTCCCAGGGTATTCCGCAGTACTTCATGGGCTCCGATGCCCTGGAGGCAGAGCGTGCCGTGTTACTCAAGCGAACAACGGACGATTTTACGGACTTGCGCGTTTCGCAGGTTCGTAAAGATATGCAACTGCTTGAGGTTAATCGCGAGGTCGAGTTGCTCGGTAAACGCTCAAATGAAGATGTGTTTCTCAAGGATATCGAACCTTTACGGGCCGAAGTCTACCGCCTTGAGAATCTGCACACTGACATGAGCAACCTGGGTCTGGTGAGTGTTGATCGCAAGGCCCAGGCTCCGCTTGATCCGATCAAGCCCAAAAAGGCACTGATAGTGGTACTGGGAGTGATGATGGGCCTGATGCTTGGCCTTATGATTGCGACCATTCGCTGCCTCATGAATCGCCGTCGGCAAATGATCTAGGCCAGTACCGCTACCGATTTGATCTGTGCCCAAAGCGACTGCCCGACACACAGCCCGAGCTGGTCCCGCGAGTAACGGGTTATCCGTGCCAGCAAGGCTGTACCGCCGGCATCAAGGCGTACCAGGACATGGGCCTGATTGTCAGCTGGGGTTTCGCCCACGACAGTCACACGCAGGCTATTGAGGATGCTGCTGTGCTCGCCAGGGCTCAGGCTCAGGCTGATGTCCCGTGCCTGGACCTTGACGCGTAACGTCTGGCCGATGGCCATTGAGGCATGGGCGACTCTCAACTGCTCGGTGCTGCCGGGCAATTGCAGGGTCAGCAGTTGATAGGGGTGGTTGTAATCACGGACCTTGCCTTCAATCACTACTCCGGCGTCATCCCCCCGTGCGAGGGGCAGATCCAGCCTGGCCAGGGTTTCGCCAATCGGGCCGCTGGCAAGTACCTTGCCCTCACTGAGCAGCACAATGTGGTCCGCCAGGCGCGCAACTTCATCCTGGGAGTGGCTGACGTACAGCACCGGGATATCCAGTTCGGCGTGCAAACGCTCCAGATAGGGCATGATTTCACCCTTGCGCTGGCTGTCCAGCGCGGCCAGGGGCTCGTCCATCAGCAGCAGCCTTGGACTTGTCAGCAGCGCCCGGGCGATGCCCACCCGTTGACGTTCACCTCCTGACAGATTGTTCGGTGCGCGCTCCAGCAGGTGGCTGATTCCCAGCAACTGTGTGGCGTGAGCCATATCAACCCGTTGTTCCTTGAGTGCAATGCGGCGCAGCCCGAACTCCAGGTTAGCCTGCACAGAGAGATGGGGAAACAGGCTTGCTTCTTGAAAGATATATCCCAGCGCCCGCTTGTGCACCGGGGCAAAGAAACCTGTCTGGCTGTCTTGCCAGACTTCATCGTTGATCTGCACATAGGCGTTGCTGGCACGCTCAAGCCCGGCAATACAGCGCAGGCAGGTGGTTTTGCCCGAGCCGGAATGACCATAGAGCGCGGTCACACCCTTGCCTGGCAGTTGCAGGGCCAGGTCCAGGGCAAAACCGGGATAACTGTGCTGCAGCCGAAGGTTGATCGAGGACATTTTCAGCTCCAGCCGGTTTGAGATTTGCGGCTTGAATACAGCGCCAGTAGCACCAGGAAAGAAAACACCACCATTGCGCCCGCCAGCCAGTGTGCCTGTGCGTATTCCAGCGCCTCGACGTGGTCGTAGATCTGCACCGAGACCACCCGGGTTTTTTCCGGGATGTTGCCGCCAATCATCAGCACCACACCAAACTCACCGACGGTATGGGCAAAGCCCAAAATCGCGGCGGTGATAAAGCCGGGCCTGGCCAAGGGCAAGATAACGGTGAAAAAGGTATCCCACCGATTTGCCCGCAGGGTGGCAGCCACTTCAAGCGGCCTTGGGCCAATGGCCGTGAATGCGTTCTGCAAAGGCTGTACGACAAAAGGCATGGAGTAAATCACCGAGCCAATCACCAGTCCGGCAAAACTGAAGGTCAGGGTGCCGAGCCCCAGGAATTGGGTGAATTGCCCGATGTAGCCGTGGGGCCCCATCGTCAGCAGCAGGTAAAAGCCAATGACGGTGGGCGGCAACACCAGAGGCAGTGCCACGATCGCCCCGATGGGGCCACGCAACCGTGACCGGGTATGCGCCAGCCACAGTGCGATGGGAGTGCCGACAATCAGCAAGATAACAGTGGTCAATGACGCCAGTTGCAGGGTCAGCCAGATCGCAGCAAAGTCAGCACTCGTGAGCGGCATTTAGAGATGGTAACCGTAGGATTGGATGATGGCAGTGGCTTTGGGACTTTTCAGGTAGTCAGCCAGGGCCTTGGCGGCAGGGTTGTTCTCGCCTTTTTTGAGGATAACCGCATCCTGCCGGATCGGGTCATGCATCACCTCGGGGACTATCCAGGCAGAGCCGCTGCTGACTTTGCCGTCTTTGTAGATCTGCGACAAGGCGACAAAACCCAGTTCGGCATTACCCGTGGAAACAAACTGATAAGCCTGGGTGATGTTCTGGCCTTCAACGATCTTGGTTTTGACTTTATCCGTCAGCCCTAACTTGGCCAGTACCTGAGTGGCCGCCAGCCCGTAGGGCGCAGCCTTCGGGTTGGCGATGGACAAGTGTTTGAACTGATTGGCCAACAATGCTTTGTCAGTGCCATCAATGTAACCCTCTTTGGCCGACCACAGTGCCAGGGTGCCAATCGCATAGGTAAAGCGCGAGCCGGGGACGATATCGCCTTCTTTTTCAAGCTTCTCTGGCGTGGTGTCATCGGCTGCTAAAAACACCTCGAATGGCGCACCATTTTTGATCTGGGTATAGAACTGTCCGGTGGCGCCGTAAGCTGCAATCAATGTGTGCCCGGTGTCTTTCTCAAAATCCCTGGCAATGGCCTGGATCGGCGCCGTGAAATTGGCGGCCACTGCAACCTGCACCTCATCCGCCTGGACAGAGGTGAATGCAAGGCACCCGATCAATGCTGCCAGCGCTGTGGGAATAAAGGGGCGGGCACGAACATTCATGACAAAACTCCATTAGAGACGGGGGGGCAGCCCATGGTTATCAAATTGTTTTGGGCGCTGGAAAGATATCCGCTATATAAAAATATATACAGCGCTTTATAAGGTCCTGCGGCAAGGGGAGGACTGCGGGGTCTGAAAAGCGGCTTAGCCAGCCTGGCGCAGGGTGATATTGATCCGCTGTTCACCCAATAACGAATGGTGTCCGGGTTTGATGGGCATCACGCCGTGAAAGCGCAATCGATCGACACCTCCCCACACCATGATGTCGCCGTGGAACAGAGAAATACGCTGGCTCGGGTCGCTTCGCTCAAACCCGCCGAACTGAAAAATTGCTGGCAGCCCCAAGGAAATCGACACGATGGGCGCACTGAACGAGCGCTCGTTCTTGTCCTGATGCAGCGACATCCTGGCGCCCGGGGCATAGGCGTTGATAAGGCAGGCATCGGGTACGAAGCCCTCGAAACCTGCAGTGTTGGCTGCAGCCTCGGCCAGTGCCAGGAAGACACCCGGCATGTCCGGCCAAGGACAGGCGTTCAGGGGGTCGACAGGGCTGTAGCGGTAACCATCGCGATCAGTCGTCCATCCCAAATCACCGCAACTGCTCAAACGGGCGGACATGGTAAAACCGCCAGGTGTCTGCATCTGGCGCAAGGGTGATTGGAGCAAGACTGAATCGATGGCCGTCAGCAGCTCTTTGATTGCGGGCAGGGCAAACCCGCGAAGCACAAACGCCTGGTCGCTGATGCGCTCGACACGGGCGGGCTGTTGCAGGTCCTGCTCGGCAAACAAGTCCATGGACTTTAGAGCGCCTTGCTTGCCTTGATATCGGTGATGACATCGTCGGCATCGCTGTGGATCTTCTCAAGTGCTTCGCGGGCTTCAGTTTCCGAGCCAGTCTGAAGCTGGGCAAACTCGAAGCGGCGTTCGCCATTGAGTTTGTACTTGATGACGTACTTGGTGGTTTGCACGGTAATTCCTGCCTTGGTTTAGCGAAGTTTGGAGCTGGAGCGACGCACGATTTTAATGGTCGGCTGGAAGCTCGGCTTGCGGGTTACGCTGATTGCCCGGCTGGTGACGGTGTCAATGGTGATGTTCCAGAAACCGGTGCTCGGTGCAGTGATTCTGGCCGGAAAATCTTTGAACGCGCCGCCGTGGTAGGAGTGGCGCCCACCGTTCTTGAAGCTGCGAAAGTGCGCATCGCTCATCAGGCGGATGTTGCAAGGTTGGGAGCACTCGATGACTACAATGTCATCCTCGTTGAGGTGCTCACGCTGGTGAATAAATTTCATTTGGGCTCCAGAATGGGAATCTGCTTAAAAATCAGCACGATAGCATGTGCTTTAGTCCAGTCAGGGGGCTAAAGCCGAGTATTATGCCGTGATGCAGGTGAGTTTGACGTAAAACGTGGATAATCCGCCACTATTGAGTATTTATTCACTATGCCCAGGGAGAAATCCTGAATTTCTGCTGTCGTAGGGTCTTTAACGGAGAATGTATATGAAGTGGGGCGTACTAGCGGTGGTGCTGGCTTTGGGTGGTTGTGCATCCGTCACGGATATTGAGCAGACTCTTCCCACCATGAGTGTGATTTCTGGCAAGAAGCCTGATGCTTACGCTCAATGCCTGGTGCAGCAACTGTCCAACACGCGCAGGGCACCACAGATAGAACCGCACAAGGAAGGATTTCGAATCATCGTCCCGCAAAAGCTGACGTCTAATCCTACTGCGGTCATTGATATCGAAGAACGCTCCGGTGGTAGCAGCATCAAGGTCTACGAAAGCATGTCGAATGTGCCGGTTCGACCGGGCGACATCCGCAAGGCCGCTACACACTGTATTTCAGGCGAGTGAGCGGGCGTTTCAGTCAGCGCTCCACAGCCCCCCGAACCTGACAACTGCCTTGCGCGGTGTCAGGTTTTTTTTCGCCTCGCGTTCGGATCAGGCTCAACTCAATGTTGTGAGGGGCAGGGAAGTCTCCTAGGCTCTACGTGCTTATATTTTGTAGGCCTAAGCTTATAACAATAATGGAGTGGCCATGATTCCACTTAAACCAACGCTTCTTGGCAGCCTGATGTTGCTCGTCTTCACCCACGCTCAGGCGGCGCAGCCGCCCCCAAACATCTACCTGCAAGGTGGAGCCCAGCCGGGCGCTACCGCCTGCGTGGCATGCCACGGGGCAGATGGCATGGGGCTTGCGCCAGCCGGTTTTCCGCGACTAGCCGGTATTTCTGCCGACTACCTGAGCAAGCAGTTGCACGATTTTCAAAGCGGCAAACGGGTCAGTCCCGTGATGCAACCGCTGGCCAAGGCGCTGACCGACCAGGAAATAACCGCTGTCACCACTGCCATCGCGGCCATGCCAGCACCTGAAGTGCCTGCCATCAATCGCAGCAGCATGCCCACGTCCCTGGGCGAAAAACTGGCCCTGCGCGGCGCCTGGGATCGGCAGATCCCTGAGTGTGTCAGTTGTCATGGGCCTGGCGGGGTGGGGGTGGGGAGTGCTTTCCCGCCATTGGCCAATCAACCTGCGATGTACCTGACGGCGCAGTTGAATGCGTGGCGAGAGGGCACCCGGCACAATGATCCCAATGACTTGATGGGCCATATCGCCAAGGCCATGACCGAGGATGAAATCAAGGCGGTGTCCGAGTATTTCGCCAATGTGGGTCACAAGGAGGTTTCCCCATGAAAATGCTGACGCCAGTGTGTGCCATTTCGATCTTCCTGAGCTCCGGGGCTTATGCCGCGACCATTGCGATGGAAGACCAGTCCCAGATTCAGACACCCGCCACAGCCGATCAGGCTACGGTCTATTTTCAACCGCCACTGCAAAGTGAATTGCCGGACAACGCCTACGGCAAAATGGTCCTGGACGGCTACGCCCTGTTTGTCGACACGAAACGCCAGGCACCGCAATTTGTGGGCAACGGGCTTAACTGCACCAATTGCCACCTGGACCAGGGCCGCATGGCCAATTCGGCACCACTCTGGGGCGCTTACCCCATGTACCCGGCGTACCGAAAGAAGAACGACAAGGTCAACACCTTTGCCGAGCGCTTGCAGGGGTGTTTTCAATTCAGCATGAACGGTGGCACGCCTCCAGCGGCCGACAGTAGAGAGATCACTGCGCTGTCGACCTATGCCTACTGGCTTTCGACCAAGGCTCCTACGGGAGTTGAGTTGCCTGGCCGCGGATACCCGGACGTACCCGAGCCTGAAGGGGGTTACAACCTGACGCGCGGTGCGGCGGTGTACAAGGATCAATGTGCCATTTGCCACGGTGACAGCGGACAAGGGCAGAAATCGGGAGGGGACTACGTAATGCCGCCGCTGTGGGGCAAAGATTCATACAACTGGGGGGCGGGCATGCACCGGATCAATACCGCTGCCTCGTTCATCAAACACAATATGCCGCTGGGCAAGGCCAACAGCTTGAGTGACCAACAAGCCTGGGATGTGGCGGCGTATGTAAACACCCACGAACGGCCGCAGGATCCGCGGTTGGTTGAAGGATCAGTGGAAAAAACCCGGGTCAAGTTTCACGCCAATGACGGCGTCAATGCTTATGGCCAAACCATTAATGGGGTGTTGATCGGTCAAGGCGTCAAGTAATCCCTGAATGCCGCTAAAGCCACGGGCTTTAGCGGCATCAGCCGAGCCTTGTCGGCAAGCTATTTGCAAGCCACCACGATATTTCGGCTGTTGAAATTACCGACGTCGACGCCCAGTGTCTTGTCGCGCTCTTTGACTGCAGGCGAGCCATCAGTGCCAATGATGGTATAGCCGGTGCCGGCACAAGAGGCTTCCGCTTTCTCGTAGCACTTGGCCCACGACATGGCTTCGCCAGAGCAGTCTATGCTCAACCCTTGCTTGCCGTCGGCCAGGTAGGTATTGGACGCTGTGGCACAACCGCCCAATGTAACCAGTACGAGTAATGTCAGAATGTTTTTCATCGAGGTAGTGTTATCACGTCAGTAGGATTAGTTTGATTTGTTGCGTCGGCGAGCAGGTGGGGCAGGCTGGTCCTGGAAAACCGAGGCAACTTCAGAGGCAACCTGTTGCGAGTCAAATGGACCTGCAACGTTTGCACCGGATGCATTAAACACGCACCACTCGCCCTTTTCGTTGGGCTTGATTTCATAACCATTGACGCTGATTGTTGCGGACATCGAAGAACTGCCTGATTGCCTGGATTAATGGCCTGATGATAGCGCAAGCGCAACACGGGTGTTGCTAAACACGACCGACCAACACTCAAAATCAAAGGCAAAGGAACTAACGCTCAAAATATTTATCTAGGTTGGCATCAGTTTGCTATCGAGAGGCATTGTAACGTCGATGCCGCCTGATTAGACTGCGCCAAAATTGGAACGTACAGCCCTTTAAAGGACTCATATGATCAAGAAATGCTTGTTCCCAGCAGCCGGTTACGGCACTCGCTTTTTGCCAGCGACAAAGGCCATGCCTAAAGAAATGCTGCCGGTGGTGAACAAGCCACTGATCCAGTACGGGGTTGAAGAAGCACTGGACGCTGGCTTGACTGAAATTTCCATCGTAACGGGCCGTGGCAAGCGCGCTCTGGAAGACCACTTTGACATCAGCTACGAGCTGGAAAACCAGATCAAGGGCACTGACAAAGAAAAGTACCTGGTGGGTATCCGTCGTCTGCTGAGCGAGTGTTCGTTCTCTTACACTCGTCAAACCGAAATGAAAGGCCTGGGTCATGCGATTCTGACCGGTCGCCCACTGATCGGCGACGAACCCTTTGCCGTAGTACTGGCGGACGACTTGTGCGTCAACCTGGAAGGCGACGGCGTCCTGACGCAGATGGTCAAGCTGTACAACCAGTACCGCTGCACCATCATCGCCATCCAGGAAGTTGATCCTGCAGAGACCAACAAGTACGGCGTGATCGCTGGCGACCTGATTGGTGATGACCTGTACCGCGTGCGCAACATGGTTGAAAAACCGGCACCTGAAGATGCACCGTCGAACCTGGCGATCATCGGTCGTTACATCCTGACCCCGGACATCTTCGATCTGATCAAACAGACCGAGCCAGGCAAAGGCGGTGAAATCCAGATCACCGACGCCCTGATGAAACAGGCGCAAAACGGTTGCGTGATCGCGTACAAATTCAAAGGCCAACGCTTTGACTGCGGCGGCGCTGAAGGCTACATCGAAGCAACCAACTTCTGCTTCGAAAACTTCTACAAAACCGGCAAGGCTTACTAATTAGCGCCGAGTTGTAGAGAGCTTCAAGAGAAAGCCACCCTCGGGTGGCTTTTTCGTTTTTTTGCCTTCGGCAAGCTGCGGCGCTGGTCAATCGCGCCGAAGTGATTATGCTGATGGCCTGCCTGGGAGATAGAAATGGCCTACGAATTTGATCTGTTTGTGATTGGTGCGGGTTCTGGCGGTGTACGCGCGGCCCGTTTTGCTGCAGGTTTCGGCGCGAAAGTAGCCGTAGCCGAAAGCCGCTATTTGGGCGGGACATGCGTCAACGTGGGGTGCGTACCTAAAAAGCTGCTGGTTTACGGTGCGCATTTTGCTGAAGATTTTGAACAGGCTTCAGGTTTTGGCTGGAGCCTGGGAGAGGCGAACTTTGATTGGGCGACCCTGATTGCCAACAAGGACCGAGAAATCCATCGCCTGAACGGCATTTACCGCAACTTGCTGGTGAACAGCGGCGTCACCTTGATGGAAGGTCACGCCAAACTGACCGGGCCGAACGAAGTTGAAGTCAATGGTCAGAGCCACACCGCCAAACATATTCTGATCGCCACCGGTGGCTGGCCGCAGATCCCCGAGATCCCGGGCCATGAGCACGCGATCAGCTCCAACGAAGCGTTCTTTCTCAAAGAGTTGCCCAAGCGTGTACTGGTCGTGGGCGGGGGGTATATCGCCGTTGAGTTCGCGGGGATTTTCCACGGCCTGGGGGCCAAAACCTCCTTGCTGTATCGCGGTGAAATGTTCCTGCGCGGTTTTGACGGTGCGGTGCGCAAGCATTTGCACGAAGAGCTGACCAAGCGCGGGATGGATGTTCAGTTCAACGCCGATATCGAGCGTATCGACAAGCAGCCTGACGGCAGCCTCAAGGCCACGCTCAAAGACGGTCGTGAGCTGGTCGCCGATTGTATTTTCTACGCCACGGGCCGTCGTCCGATGCTCGATAACCTGGGCCTGGAGAACACCGGGGTCAAACTCGACAAGCGCGGCTTCGTTGAAGTGGACGATCTGTACCAGAGTGGCGAACCGTCGATTCTGGCTATCGGAGATGTTATCGGTCGCGTGCAACTGACCCCGGTGGCACTCGCTGAAGGCATGGCCGTGGCACGCCGCCTGTTCAAGCCTGAGCAATATCGCCCGGTGGATTACCAAATGATCCCGACAGCGGTGTTCAGCCTGCCCAACATAGGCACAGTGGGCCTGAGCGAAGAGCAGGCGGTTGAAGCCGGGCACAAGGTGCAGATTTTCGAGAGCAGCTTCCGCCCCATGAAACTGACCCTGACCGAATGCCAGGAACGTACGCTGATGAAGCTGGTGGTCGATGCCGACACCGACAAGGTGCTGGGTTGCCACATGGTTGGCCCAGAGGCGGGAGAGATCGTGCAGGGACTGGCGATTGCCTTGAAGGCGGGGGCGACCAAACAGCACTTTGACGAAACCATCGGGGTACACCCGACGGCCGCCGAAGAGTTTGTGACCATGCGTACACCGGTTAAACGCTAAATCCCCTGGCAGCGACTACGGGTTTAGCGTTACGCGATGTTGTTAACGGAAGTCGGCATACGGAATCAACGGCTGTACCGGTAATGGCAAGTTGCCCTGCCAGACGTCGAAGGTATAACGCAGGTAGAGCATCGCTCGGCTGGGTGCGTAGCTGTCACTGTGCTGATAGAGCAAACCGCCTCCCAGTACCAGATGGTCCGACAGCCTGCGCTCCACCAGTCCTTGCAGGCGGTAGCCGATACCCGTACTGCTGCCGCCCGACGTCTGGCCCAGGCCGTCGGCCAGCTGGAAGCCTCGCTCGTCCAGTCCCTGGATCAGCTTGTCGTTCAGCCCGCTGAGTGGGTAAAGGTCATTGGCGTCAGTCTTGGCATACGACCAGCTCACCGAGCTTTCCAGGGCCACCGACCAGTTGGCGGTACGGAACGCATAGTTCAGCGGCACGCCAATCGAATAGTACTTCTGCGGGCTGTAGTAGCCGCCCTGGCCCAGGGTGTACTCACTCAAGTCCTTGTCATACCCCCAGTACATCAGCGTCAGACCGGTGCGCATACGTTCGTCGGCGCGTTCGACCAAACGATAGTAGTAACCGGCCATGGCCGTGCTCTTGTGGTTGTCTTCTACGTTCTTGCCGCGCAACCAGTGCTGGCCGAAGCTGGCCCATACGCCGTCCACGCCACCCTCGTCGTGGCTCAGGCTCAAGGTCAGGCCGTTGGAGGTGACACCGCCCCAGGTAATCCCTGTAATGGGGTCTGTGGCACCGGCATAGGACAGGATCGAGTTGCTCAAGGGGCGACGCGAGCCGGTCAGGGTCCAGCCCACGGACTCGAACTTGCTGCTGTAGGCCACGCCGCCCAGCCAGTTGGGCACTTTGAAGTTGTCCGGCGTGCGACCGATGTCGACATTCCAGACTTCGTTCTTCCAGCCAGCGGCCATCATGGTGCCGTTGACCGACTGGGAACTGTCTTCGCAACCTGACAAGTCGGGGCTGGTAGTGCCCTTGACGTTGTATTTCACGGCGCAGGTACCGTAATTTTCGCGAACCAACCCGTCGGGATCGGCACTGAATTTACCCGCATCCATATTCAGCTGTTCTGCACGTAAAAAGCCGGTGCCATCCGCCACTGGCAGGTCCAGTTGCAGGATGGTGGTGCGGGTATCCGTATCTGATGTACCGGCAGAGGCGTTGTCCGAGCGCCACCCGTAATCGGTGTACAGGTGGACCGTAGGATTTTGCCGCTGGTACAGCTCACCCACGTCGCTGCGCAGGCTACGGGCCAGCCACTGATCATCGTCCTTCTCGCGACTGGCCATGGTCATTGCGCGGTTGTCGCGAGGGTTGGCCTGCTCAGGAGTAATCAGGCCCGCGGCAGCCATACTCTTGGCGTAGTAATCCAGTGCCTGTTGCGGCTCCTTGACCGACATCAGCCGCGCCGCATCGCGGTACACCAGCGGATCGGCCTGGGGTGACTTGAGCAGCTGCGCGTAGATGGCCCGGGCTTTGTCAGGCTCGCCCACGGCGACCCAGGCATTGGCCACCCGTCGTTGTTCGGAAGAGGTCAATACGGTGCCGGGGGCCGGATTGAACTGTGCCAGTTGTTGCCGGGCTGCAGGCAGTTGCCGGTTGGCAATCAGGGTTTCGATTTGCCCCAGTCGTGCCCCGGTATTGGCGGGATCCTTCTTCAGCACCTGGCCATACAGGCTTTGCGCTTGCTCGAAGTCGCCGCGCTCCTGGGCCCAGCCAGCGACGGTCATCAGGTCGTCGCTGTCGCTGGTTTGCATCAACAGGGCAATGGCTTGCGGTTCATGACCTTCTGCGCGCAGGCGTTCGGCGCGGGCAACCAGTACGTTGCGCTGCAGGCGTGAGTCCAGCTCACGCATGGAGTCGGTCCATTGCGCCTTGGGCAATTTCTCCAGCGCGCTCAGGGCGCTGGCATCGCGATCGGTGTTCGACAAATAAAGCGCGTAGGCGTAGATGGCTTCCGGGTTTCGCCCCTGGCGGTTCATCAATTGCTTGAAGCTGTCATCGGCTGCGCCAGGCTGGTTGATCTCGCGCTGGGCGTTGGCCAGGCGGTAAGTCACCCAGGGTTCATCAGGGCTCAGGTTGCGGATCTTGCTCAGCAATGCGGCCACTTGCGGCCAGTCCTTGCGCTCGGTAGCCGCATCGGCCTGCTGGTTCAGTTCGTCCAGCTCCATGCTCTGGCGCAGCCCGGAGAATTCCTTCTGGCTGGAGGCGGGCAGGCCATTGAGAAATGCCTTGGCCTTTTGCGGGTCCTGGGCGCTGTACAAGCGAACCAGCCCCCTGACGGCGCTGCCATTACCCGGTTCTAGGCGACGGGCCTGCAACAGCAAGGCTTCCGCCTGGATATCGTCATGCTCGGCCTGTGCAACGCTGGCCAGGCCAATGAGTGGGTCGGCATCGGCGGGCTTGGTCTTGCGGGCCTGAGAAAATGCGTTACGTGCCGCTGGCAGGTTCTTTTGCTCAAGGGCCTTGTCACCCTGGCTGAGCAACATGCGGTAGCGGCTGGCGTCCATCAGGTCCTGCCACTTGCTGATGTTGGAGGTGTCTTGTTCCTTGGTTCGCGCCGTGGAGAAGCTGGTGTTGGCTTCGGCATAGCGGCCCTGACGAAACAGCGCCATGCCCAGGGCACCGTAGAGGGTCGGATCGTCCGGATATTGTTTGAGGGCGCTGCGCAATTGCCCTTCAGCGGCCACCGGATTGCGCGACTGATCAATCATCTGCTTGCCTTGAGCCCCTGCGTTCCACGCCGGGTCGCCAAGCAAACGCTGCTGTTGTTGCAGGTTCTTGTTGGCCTCACCGATCAGTGGAGAGTTGGGGTAGCGGGCGATAAACCCCTGCCAGGCCTGGGCCGTAGTGCGATCGATGGGTAATGTGCCGAGGTAGGTGTACTCACGCTCTGCGGCGGCGTTACTGGCAATCGGGTCGCTGGACAGTTCTTGCAGGACCACCAGGGCTTCTGGCGCCCTTTTTTCCCGAAACAGCAAGTCGGCCAGGGTTTGGCGCAGCCCGGCGTTGCCCGGGTATTGCTTATCCAGAGCCCGCAGTTGATCGATTACTTGAGGATGCTGGCCCGGGATATTGCTGCGGATACGCAGGTACTCCAGCGCCGTGGCGAAATCGGGTGGTGCATTGCCAAACAGTCGCTCGAAAATTGCAGCGGCCTCTTCAGGTCGGCCAGCGGCTGCAAACAGGCGCGCCTGCTGCAGGTCTTTGAGGCTTTGCGGGTCTTGCAGCTTCATCAGGCTCTGGGCCTGGCGCAGCGCCGCTGAGTCGGGGGCAACGCTTTGCAATTGCGCCAGACGCTGGCGGGCCAGATCCGGATTCTTGTCCAGCAATGCCTGGCGTATAGACGCGACCAGCGCCTGCGGGTCGTTGGGGGCGATCAATTGCAGCCGTGCCAGTGAGGCGCGTACCAGATCTTCCCGGTACATGGCTTCACCGATACGTACCTGCTCCAGTAGCCACTGTTGCTGTTCCTGCACCGTGGTCGGTTGTGCAATGGCTGCAGTGGACAATCCACCGAGCAGGAACGCCCACGTTGTTATTTTTGGCATGTCTTGATCCACGAAGGTAAAAGCTGCCCATCCTTGTCAAAGCGATAGCGTTCTTCATCCCAGCCCTGGCCAAACAGCAGCAGCGACTGGTTGTAATAAGCATCCGCCGCAGGCGGTTGTTGCTGGATCCGTGCCTGTTGTACGGCCAGTGCAGGGGAGTCCAGACTTGCCAGTAACGGCAGCATGGCGGCGGAAAAACCCACCGGGCCCGTTCCGGTGTATTTACCGGTCACTGCATTCACGCTTTCCGGTGGATAGCCCAGGGTTTGAGTCAGGTTGGCCATCGGCGCAAAGTGCTGTTGCAGGACCTGACGGTTGGCTGCGTCCGGAGCCAGCATGCCGACCCACAGGTAGACGCGAATGGCATCGTAGTCGCCCTGGGAGCCGTCCTTGGTGTCGGGAGCCCAGCCACCACCGGCTTTCCATAACAGCCAGTCGGGGGCAAAACCTTTGGGTGAAGTCTCTATCAACATGCGCTGCTGATTGCTCGCCAGCTCAGCCCATATCGGTGAAATCCGGGCAAAGCGTGCCAACAGTTGCGGTGGCAGATAGCTGGGGTTCAGGCGCCAGCCTTTGGGGCTGTCGAACCCCACATCGCCGGGCAACAGCATCAGGCCCAGGCGGGGTAATTTGCGCAGGCTTTGGGCCGCACTGCGCCAGAGGATGTTCTGCCCCAGCGCGACGTACTCGGGCCACTGCCACAGGCGTCCGGCTTCAAGCAGGCTGTAGGCGATCCACAGATCGGCATCGCTGGCATTGTTGCTGTCCAGGATGTGCCACTGGCCGCTTTTGTCGCGCCCCCATTGCCAGGCAGGCAGATGACCTTCAAGGCTGCCATCTGCCAGGTTATTGCGGGTCCATTCGAGAATCGAGGCGAAGCTTTTCCTGTCGTTGGCCAGCAAGGCAAAAAACAGCCCGTAACTCTGGCCTTCCGACGTCGTGATCAACTGCGTCGACGAGGCATCGATGATGCGCCCGTCGCTGCTCATCATGGTTTTCTTGTAACTGTCCCAGGCGGGCCAGTCACAGGATGCCGCACTCGCCACCAGGGGAAGACAACCCAAGGTCGAAGTCAGGGCGAGTGCCGCCAGTCGTTTCATGGCCTTAGTCATCCTTGTGCAGACGACGGTTGGCCGCCCAGCTCAGGGCACGCCACAGCAGGAAGGCGCTGAGCAGAACGCTGATCACGGCCAGTATGGCCAGCAATACCGGGTGCTCTGACAGCTGGTACCACAACAGCAGGTACCACGGCAGGTTGCCGACAAAGTATTGATCACCGACCAGTTGGCTGTAGACGCCGCTGCTGCGAACCAGTGCCACAGAGCCTGCCACCGCGTCCAGCTTGCCGCTGTCGCCCAAGGCCTCGCGCAGCAGGTTGTAGTCGGCATCCTCATTGCCCAGCAATGCGACGATGCTGCGCTGGTTGTGGGTAGGTGACTGCATGCCTAACATGGCCGCAATCGGTGCCTGGGCCGTAACTTCGGTTTTGTTGGCCGGTGTGTTGCGACCGTCGGTTGACGGCCCGCGGCGGTTGTTGGCATCAATGCCAGTGGTGCCGTAAGGCTGCACCAGCATGTCGTGCTGACGTTGCAACAGCACGCTCATGTCCGGGTTGTCGCGCAACTCCGGGGCCATCTCGCCCAGTAACAGCAAGTCGACATCCTCCTTGGACGCCGACGCCCAGTCATCGCTCAGGCGCACACCAAAGGCCGGGTAGCCGGAGCGGGCAGAAATGCCGGATACCGTTTCAAGCAGGGTGCTGATCTGTGTCGGTGAAGCGTTGCTTGGAACCACCACGATGGATTCGGACATGTCGGCCATGCGGCTGAACGGGAAGCCGCTGCGCACAAATGCCTTGAGGTCCGGCATGCTGATGTAGTGGTGATAGCCGGACATGTCGATGGTGGAATCTTCATCGATGATGGCCTGGGTGTTGGCCGGCAGGATGGTCTGGCAGCGATCACGCTGCGAACTGCCCACGGTGCTGGCAAAGTTGAAATCGAAACGCAGGCGGTTGCGGTCGCCAATTTTCAGCGAGGGTACGATCAGCTTTTCATTGACGTTTGCGGTGTCATTGGACAGCACCGCCAAGCGCAGCTCTTCCAGGTTGCTGGTGTCTTTGCGCAGCAACGGCAGGCTGGTGATGAACTGGTCGTTGAGGCTGATATTGAGGCGTGAATCATCATTGGCCGACGGTGCGGTGTAGCGGTATTGAGTGCGCAGCGGGATACCCTGGTTACGCCACACGAAAAGATCGGGTGGCAGGTTTACATCCAGGGTGATGGGACGCGGCTGCAACCCGCTGACCTGCAATTGTTGCGGGTAGGTAATCAGCTCGGCAAAACGCACTGGCCGGTCGGTCCGCATCCAGGCCGGAGCATCGTAGGGTTTGCGCGGGTGCAGCTCCTGAACCTTGTCGATGGTAACGCGCGAACCGCGCAGCAAATTACCGCCCAGGGCCAGAGCCTTGGCAGCAGTGGTCAGGTCTTCTTCGTTGCGGCCCATGATCAGCAGGACTTTGCTGTAGGGCGCATCCGGGTGATCGATCATTTCGACCACAGGCGCCGTCACGGCCGGGAATTTTTCCAGGTCGCTCATGAAGGCCGGACGGTGATCGTTCGTGGCGAAGACTACGGTCGGTTGCACTGCATCCTTGTTCTGTACCCCTGGCAGCGTATCGAACGACACCGGGAAACTTGCGCCACGCCAGTTGGACTGACTGCCAAAGTAAGAGGCCAGGATCGTGGCCGCTTTCTGTTCACCCAGCGTCGGGTTGGCGGCGAACACAAATGGCAGTTCCAGCTTGCTGTTGTTGCGTGGATCAAAGAACGGCAGCGGGAAGAACGCCAGGTCGTTTTGCAGGCTCAGGGCCTGTTCTTGCAAGGTAATAGCGCTACCGCGGCTGATATTGACCCACAACGTGTTGTTGGCCGGGTCTTCACAGATATCAGTGTAATGACCGACAAACTCCAGCCGCAGGCGGTTGAAGTCCGAAATCAGCCGTGGATCAAAGGCTATTTTCTGCGTGGTTTTGCGCCCCAGCTGGTCTTTCTCAATCGGCAGAACGCCCATCAGCACATCGTTGAGGTACACCCGGATATGTGAAAGCGTCGGGATCAATGCAGGTGAGGGCGTGTAGTCCAGCTGCAGGCTGGCATCGCTGGCAATCCGGTCGCGACGCAGGCTGAACTCCACCACGTCTGAGCTGTTGATCCCTAGCAGCAGGGAGTCTGTGGCTCGCCCCAACTGTTCGAATGAGTAGGTGACTGGCCAGCTTGGCAGTACCTGATCCGTCTGGGCGACCGCCGGCTTGGGCAGTGGAGCGGGCACAGGTGAATTGCCAGGTAAAGGCAAGGGGGCCGACATAAGCTGCGAGGCGAAGGTCATCAGCGCGAGGCTGGCGAAGATAGCTTTTTTAGATAGACGACTCATGATCTGCTCACTGGCCGGGAGATAAGGGGGGTAGGTGCTTCGGGCATGCGCGGCAAAAAGCTGCCCAGCCACTGAAAAATGAGCAAAAACGGTTTCGCGATGACGCGTATCCACTTGGGCAGGTATTCATAAAGGCGGTAATAGCCTTTGACGCCCAGGGCCAGAATCTCCTTGAGACTCTGGATCGGCTTGTCAGCCTCAAACCCGCTGTTGTGGTCAAGCCAGGCATCGGCGCGGCCAAAGGTGCACTGCACGAACTCGATCTTTTGTTCGGGCGGCAACTGGGCAAAGCTCAAGCCGATAAACCGGTCGCTGGAGCGGGTCAGAGTACCGGTGAACACAAACTCGCGGTTGCCCCGCTGAAGGATCAGCGATACCTGTGTGCCGACGGGCAGTTGCAGGGCCTGGCTCACTTGCAGGCCGACGCCACCGTCCGAGTAGTCCACGAGTTCACAAGGGTAGCTGTGCCCGTCGGACAATCTGATGGCCCCTGGCAAACGGGCAAGTACACGGTGCGTGGTGCGCACCTGGCGCACCTCGGCCGCAACGGCAACCGCAGCACCAATGATCAGCAGGTTGTAAATCACCCACAGCACACTGACGAGGATGGTGAAGATCTCATCCTTTGGCCCGGTAAAGAGGCGCCAGACGGCAAACCCCAGGCCGACCACGTTGAGCACCGACAGCACCAGATACGGTTTGGCGGTCTGCCAGTCGAACTGGTTTTCTTCCATCATGCCGCCCTTGGCGGTCACGTTGAACTTGCCCCGCGACGGGCTGAACAATGCCACGGTGGTGGGTCGTGCGATGTACCAGGCCAGCACGGTCTCGTACACCTCGCCCCAGAATGTCTGGCGGTAGGCGCCTTGCATCCGTGAGTTGGTGAGGCTGGCGTGGATCATGTGCGGCAACACGTACAGCAGGATCATCACCGCCGGGGCGTAGATGATGTAGGCGTGCAGCAACAGGAAGGCCAGGGGCGCAGTGAGGAACACCAGCCGTGGCAACCCCACCAGGAAGTGCATCATGGCGTTGGTGTAGCAGATGCGCTGGAAGATGGTCAGGCCCTTGCCCAGCAGCGGGTTGTCGGTGCGGAAAATCTGCACCATGCCCCGTGCCCAGCGGATGCGCTGACCGATATGCGCCGACAGGCTCTCGGTTGCCAGGCCTGCTGCCTGCGGGATGCGCAGATAGGCCGAGGTCCAGCCGTTGCGGTGCAGGCGCAGGGCGGTGTGGGCATCTTCGGTCACGGTTTCGACCGCGAACCCGCCAATGGAGTCAATCGCAGTACGGCGCACGATGGCGCAGGAGCCGCAGAAAAACGCAGCGTTCCACATGTCGTTACCGTCCTGGATCAAACCGTAAAACAGCTCGCCTTCGTTGGGGCGGTTACGGAAGGTACCCAGGTTGCGCTCGAACGGATCAGGTGACAGGAAGTGGTGCGGGGTCTGTACCAGCGCCAGGGTCGGGTCACGCAGGAACCAGCCAACCGTCAACTGCAGGAAGGAGCGGGCAGGCATGTGGTCGCAGTCAAAAATCGCCACCAGATCGCCGTCGATCAAGGTCAGTGCATGATTGAGGTTACCGGCCTTGGCGTGGCGGTTGTCGGTCCGGGCGATGTAGTTGATGCCCACCTCTTCGGCGAATGCCTTGAAGCTTGGACGGTTGCCGTCATCAAGCAGGTGAATGCGCAGCTTGTCTTTCGGCCAGTCGATGCCAAGCGCGGCGTACACCGTGCCACGGGTTACGGACAGCTCTTCGTTGTACGTCGGAATCAACAGGTCGACGACCGGCCATTGCTCCATGTCTGCGGGCAATTGCGCCGGTTGGCGATTGAGCGGCCATGAGGTCTGCACATAGCCCAGCAACAGGATCAGCCAGGAGTAGGTCTCGGCGATCAGCAGAATCAGGCCGCAGATCAGATCCAGATTGTCGTTCCAGTTCAGGGTCGAGGTGTACCGCCACCACAGGTAGCGGCACGAAACGATGATCGACAATACGATCAGCAACAAGGTCGGAAAGCGTCCCGGCATGCGGCGCACCAGCATTGCCAGTACCCACAACAGGATCACGAACACCAGTTGCGCCAGATAACCGAAAGGCTCGGTGATACACAGCACAATCAAGGCCAGTGCGATGATGCCAATGCCGATGTAGAGCACCTTGCGCAGAGGCCACTGCATGGTGTTCCACCAGTGGGAGCCTTTACTGACCTGCGGGCTGATCGCCGTGGGTAAATGGGCAAAGGAATTGGACAGCAGGTTCCACGGACGCTGGACAATATTGAGCACCAACGACACCCAGGAGCCCAGGCGCTGACGGAAACGCTGGCGCCCGATCTGGTTCAGGTTCGGCGTACGCACCAGCAGCAGCCACACGGTTTGCACGACATAACGCAACGGGTCGCCAATGGTGGATCGCTTCTGGGCCAGGTGCGGATACAGGCGTCTGTGCTGATCACGCAAGGCTTTCCAGTTGCGCGACTCAAGGCGCAGAAAGATCCAGCCCAGGGCCTGGATCAGCGCCAGAATAAAGGCCGTGAACCGGGTGCAGTTCTGCTCACGCCGCAAGCGTGTGTAGGGGAACCAGTGCGCAATCATTCAGCCCTCCTGCCGCGAAGCAGGCACCAACTGGCCAGGCTGATGACATCCAGTGCAATCAGGCTGGTGGGTGCATAGCGGCCTGCGGGCTCGCTTCTGGCCAGGGCTTCACCCATGGCTTCGTCTGCGTGCAGGTTCACAGGCACCAGTGCCTGGGCATAGCGGTGCTGCCAGATCAGCAGCAGATCCCGCTGCAGCTGGCTGGCGGCATCGAAACGGTTGACCAGAAACAGTGGCGTTTGCGCCAGTTGCGGTTGCAACAATACGTGGCAGGCGGCGTCGGCGTTGAGCACCATGATTGAAATACTGCAGTGCGGGTTGGCCATGTGGCCTGGCAAGCGCTGCGGCAGATCGAACAGTATCCAGTCAAAGGCGTCGGCCAGCGCGGCCTGGCGCTGGCTCCAGAGTTGTGGCTGCTCAAGCAGCAGGCCGTCGAGCTGGATGAATTCGACCGGTTGCAGTTGCCCGTAGGGCAGCACGCACAGGCCGGGCTCTACACACCATGCATGCTCATGCCAGGGTTGCTGATCCAGAGTCGCCCGGGCCCAGCCCTCGCGGGGTGCCAGGTCCATGTTGAAATGCAGGCCGAGGGAGTTCTCCGGGCACATGTCCACCAGCAGTACCCTCTGTCCCAGCTCATGCAGCGCATGGCCCAGCGCCGCCAGGGTTGAGCTGGTACCCACGCCACCGCGCACGCCACGCAAACTCATGGCAATCATGGGGTGTGCTCCGTGTCTTTATCCAGATCAAGGGGCGGCGTGTGCTGCGCCTCCAGATAAGCCAGCAACGGCCAGCGCTCAAAAGCCTGCAACAGCTCCATATGCGCCGACACGTCGATGTATTCCAGGGCGTGCAATTCCATCATCGACTTGAGCCGGGCGATATCATCGGCACGCTCTTTGCGCGAAAGGATATCGGCGCTTATTTGAACCGCTGTGGGTAAGGCAGCCATCCGCCGTTCTCCTTGATTCGCACATAGGGCTTGCCGTTGTAATCAAGCACGACGGTCCCTGAGTTTTCAGATACTTTCGGGGTTTGTGGAAGATCGGTCAGCAGTCTGGACCAGTCCACGGTCTGGCCATTGCTCAGTGCAGGGTCGGCATACAGGCGCGCTATGATTTCGGCGACCGCCAGGTAGCTGCTTGGCTCGCTGATATGGACGGGCGAGGATTGGCCGTTGTCGCCCATGTTGATCAGCTTGATGCCAACCGGTACGTGGGTGATCGAGTCGCTCGGGATTTCGCGCATCCCGGCAATCTGCATGCGGTCACCATGCAGCGCGGCACCATGTTCGGGAACGATGGCCACCACCACGCGGCGTCCACTTTTTTGCAGTTCCTTGAGGAACGCATTGAGGTCGTCGAGCAGGACCTGTGCGCGGCTGCTGTAGTCAGCTGGCTGGGTACCGCCATCAGACTGCACTTGCCGGTTGCCGTCATGCAGGCTGGTGGTGTTGTAGAACAGCGCCATGTTGGGCGTGTCCTCGGCCATGCGGTGTTGCCACCACTTGCCCAATACATCGCGGTCGCGCCAGATAGGTGAGCCATCAAAACCTACGTACGTCCTTGGCAGGCCTGCAGGGACTACGCCCAGTGCCGGAGGAGGCAACTGGCCCTGCTCGCGGACTTCCTGGAGGAAGCCGTCGAATGCGCCCGTGTGGTTGAGCATCAGCTCGTTGGAGAAACCCAGCTTGCGCAAGTCATCGAACAACAGGCATTGATCTGCCGGTTGCTTGTAGAGCTGTGCATGGGAGGTCTGGCCGCAACTGGCGCGCATCAAACGGATAGCTGCAGGGCCACTGTAGGCGGTGGCCGAGTTGAAGTTGTCGAAAATCACGTCCATCTGACTGAACAGCGTGTTATCGCGCAAGCCCACGGCTTCAAGGTCATCCCAGGCCATGGAGCAAATATTGATCACCAACAGGTCAAAAGGCGGCGGCTTGACGGCAGGCTCCTTGAAGTCGACTTTGCGGGTCGATTCAGTGAGGTAAAACTTGTCCAGATAACCATTGAGCGTCGCATCGTCCGGCTCGCCCACGCTGCTGGTTTGTCCACCGGTAACGGCTTGAGTGCCGGCCATTTGTGGCGCGACAGAAGGGGGCAGCAGCCATTGCAGGTTACCCATGCCCAGCCAGGCAAAACCCAGCAGGGTGAAGGTCGTCAGGCGCAGCCACTGATTGAGGAACAGGTAGCCCACGATCAACAGCAGCAACATGGCGCACACTTGCCAGTCGATGAATCGCCCCAGCAACTCGACCACGTAGTCAAAGGAGAAATCCAGTACCCCGGGCTGTGCCAGCAACCGGGAGAAGGGCGGGAACCAGGTGTCCTGATACAGCAGCGCCACGGCAACCGGGATCGCAATCAGGGTGCGCGCACGGCGCAGCACAGGGTTGGCGATCGGGATCAGCAACACCACCGCAAAAATCAGGTTGGGCAATATCTGGAGATTCAGGTGCCCTGTCCAGGCCAGCAGGAACTTGGCCAGGAAATACAGGTTCCAGGCTCCCAGGCCGCGCCAGGGTCCGGCAATTTTTTGCGCCGGTGCGTCAGACTTAAACAGACTCATCAGGCGTTCTCTGAGCAGGGCTGGCAGGCATGCGACGTCTGACGCCGCACGATTTCATATAGCGAGGTGACAGGTACTGCTCGAAATGCTTTTTCAGGAACATCCGGATGCGCTGCCAGAACAGCGTCAGCAGTATGGTGACCACACAGGTCAATGCAATGACATCGATCAGCTCAAGGAACGTCATGACTGTGGCTCACTGAGAGGAAGCGTGAATCGTTGAGGATTTAGCGGTGCACGCTCACTGACGCCCGGTGTCGGCATGATGGCCGGTGCCTCGACGGGGATATGCAAATGCGCCGGTACCGCCCGGGCCTTTGTGAAGGTCTGTGCAGGCAGGTCGGAAGGCCCGCTCAACATGCGGCGCTGGGTGAACATGTCACGCCAGGGCAGACGACAGATGTTGCCCAGTGCCGGCTCCAGTCCATCTGCACGGCAGGCAAACAGAAACAGGTACAGCTCACCGTCCAGCAGGCAGGCGAAGTCGCCAAAACGACGAAGGCACATCTGGTTCAAAAACAGTTCCTCGCCCAGTCCCGGTACAGGCTCGAACTTCATCAGCTGATGGGTCACTTCACCTGAGCTGTCCCTGTAGATCTGCGATACGGCCTCATAAAAGTCATTGGGGCTGACCAGCCCGCGAATCTGAGGCGGGCGCTGACGCTCAAGCAGCGTCTTGAAGTCGATGCTCTGGGTGTATTGCCAGCGTTGGCCCTGAATGCTTTCGATCATGCTCAGGAACCTGGAAAGCAGTGTGCCGTCGGGAACGATCATGTTGGCGCCACACGCCAGCAGCAGGCGCTCGTCGCGATAGCGCACCGACGGCTCCATTTCACGTACGACGATTTTCAGTTCGGGGCCGCAATGTTCCCGTAAGTCGTGCAGCTGCTGGGCCAGTTCGAGTAGCTGGTAACTATTGTCGATGCCCACGATAACGGTGGCCGCACGGGCAGACTCGGCGGCTTCAAGCAACGCCTCACGGCCTTCGAACAGGTACCAGTGTTTAGACATCGACGGCGCACCTTCCAGTACGGTGCGCTCGGCGAGGTACACGTGCTGATCGTCGGCCACCCGTGGCTGGGTATCGACCACCGCTTGGGGAATCAGCGTCAGGGCATTGCCTTTATCGGTGAGTTTGAATTCCTGGCCAGCAGTGACACCCAGTTCGTTGTGCCAGAAGTGCAATTGGTAGCGCAGATCGCCGTTGAAGCAGTACAGGCGACTTAAACCGGACAGGGTCTGGTTAAGTTGCAGCAATTGGGCATGCAGCAGCGCAGCTTCGCCGTGGGTAATCACCAATAGCGTTGCGTTGCGCTCAAGCAGCCACCCGCGTATGCGCTCGATCCAGCGTTGCAACTGGATGGCCGTAGTCGATTCGGCCCAAGTGTTCGAGGGCAGCACCAGCAGGATCTGGCTTGAAGGGAGTATGCCGGCACGGCCAAGATCGCGGGTCAGCGTGGCCAGTCCAGGCTCTATGACTCTCTGGGCGATTTCAAACAGCTTGAGCTTGCCGGGACCGCGATCGGGTGCCATATCGCTGATGATCGGCTGGACCGAACCGGCACCTGCAATCAGCGTGGCTGGCACGCTTTCGGGTAATGCTTCAAGAAATTGCCTTGCCAGCAGTTTTGCGTCAGTCGAGTGATCGACCGTGACCCAATACAAGCCGCCTGCGCGCAACACAATCTGTTGATCCAGCAATCCGCTGATGGCCAAACTGATATGAACCAAGCGTAAAGTCCCCCCAGGGAAAAGCATTTATTGAGGCGTCTGGTACTGTCATTCATGCAAAACAATCACTTGCGCCTTTTGGGGTTAACCTTTTATGGCGCCAATTATATGACTGTCAACATGTTACCCAGTAATTCTGGCCGTTTATTGTTATGGGCGTGCTGCCTGCTTTGTCTGTCACAAGCGTAGTACTACAGCTCAGGTTGTGTCGGAAAGTCAGCAGCTTATCACCGGAAAATTATCAAACCCATGATTTGCAGCGTTAAAAAGTCAAAAAAATACCGCTTATGTGAATTAAGTCATTAAATTGGCACTTTGATTGTGGGGGTTGACTGGCAAGGGCTGCAGGGCATGCAAGGCAGGTTTTGCTGTGTAAAGTGACTGAGACGGCGGGGTAGAAGGGGGACTAAAGTGCTCTCCCGGCTTTCTGACGGGCCTTTTGCGTGCTATTGCTTAGGTGGTTCATCGCGAACTGAATACTTTCGATCAGGTTCTCCCTCAGAGCCTGACCCCGTAACCAAGATGTCCATGAGGTGTATCTATGCCAGTCAAGCACGACTTGTTACAGGACTTGGGGCTTACCAAAGAGGCTATCAGCAAGTTTCGCAGCGAAAACCCTCATCTGAATCAGCTGTTTGTGCAGTACGGCGAAAAAGATGCCGAAGTGGTTGAGGCTGAAGCCAACGATGCAATAGGGGTTGCGGATGATGTGCTGCGCAAGCTCAAGGAGCAGCGCCTCCTTATCAAGGATAAAATCGCGCAAATCTTGAGCGCTTAAGTCATCGCACGTTGCAGGAAGTACACATGTCTCAAATCATCAAAATTGTGGCCACATTGCGCGCCAAACCTGGTCATGGCAGAACGGTAGAACAGGCCCTGCGCGCCTGTGTCGAAGGCTCCCGAGCCGAGCCTGGCTGTCGTTTCTATGACCTGCACGTGGATCGAACCGATCCTGAGTGCTTTGTATTCATTGAAGGCTGGGCGGACATGGAGGCTATTGAGCACCACAAAACCACCCCGCACTATCAGGCGATGACCCATGCGGTGGGTGATCTGCTGGCCCACCGTGAAGTGTTGCTGCTGGACGAACTGAGCATTTAAGGCTCAGGGGCAATGGTGCAGCACCCTGCGGCGGCCCTTAGAGGCCGCCGTTTTATTTTACGGGTTTAAAAGTGAGCGGCATCCAGCTCATACAAGGATTCGCTGCCTGCCCGGATGGTGTGCTCAAGGCTCAACGTGCGCGGCAGCAGGCGGCTGAAGTAGAACTGCGCAGTGGCCAGCTTGGCGCTATAGAACGCCGGATCGGCATCCATCGAACGCTGCGCCACATCGGCCATGCGCGCCCAGAGCCAGGCGTATGCCACATACCCGAACAGGTTCAGGTACTCGACGCAGGCGGCGCCGGTTTCGTTGGGGTTGACCTTGACCCGAGCCTGCAACCAGTCACTGACGTTTTCAAGACGCTGTACCGCGTCGAGCAACTCGCTGGCGTAAGGTTTGCCGGGGCTTTGGGCAAAGTCGCGGATCTGCGCGGTAAACATGCGCAGGCTTGCACCGCCGTTGGCGATCACTTTACGGCCCAGTAAATCCAGGGCCTGGATCCCGTTGGTGCCTTCATAAATCTGGGCGATGCGCACATCACGGACCAACTGCTCCTGACCCCACTCACGGATGTAGCCGTGGCCACCAAACACTTGCTGCCCCAGCACGCAACTGTCGAACCCGGTATCGGTGAAAAAGGCTTTGGCCACCGGCGTGAGCAAGGCCACCAGCGTGCTGGCGTCCTGTTGTTCCCGGGGGTCGGGTGAGAACTTGGCGAGGTCCAGTTGTTGACCCACGTAGCTGGCGAAAGCCCGACCGCCTTCGGTCATGGCCTTCATGCTCAGCAGCATGCGTCGCACATCCGGATGAACAATGATCGGGTCGGCGATTTTTTCAGGTGCCACGGCTCCGGTCGGTGCTCGGCCTTGCAGGCGCTCGCAGGCATAGGCACGGGCATTCTGATAGGAGGCTTCGGCGCAACCAATGCCCTGAATGCCGATCGACAGCCGTTCGTAATTCATCATGGTGAACATGGCTGCCAGGCCTTTGTTGGCGTCGCCAATCAACCAGCCCTGTGCACCGTCAAAATTGATCACGCAGGTGGCGGATGCCTTGATCCCCATTTTGTGCTCGATGGAGCCACAGCTCACGGCATTGCCTTGACCCAGGGAACCATCGTCATTGAGCAGTACCTTGGGCACCAGGAACAGCGAAATGCCCCGTGGACCGGCTGGCGCATCCGGCAGTTTGGCCAGCACCAGGTGAATGATGTTTTCGGTCAGGTCCTGGTCGCCGCCGGTGATGAATATCTTGCTGCCGCTGATGCAGAAACTGCCGTCCGGCAGTGGTTCGGCACGGGTACGGATAATGCCGAGGTCGGTACCGGAATGGGCCTCGGTCAAACACATTGAACCGGCCCAGCGACCTTCATACATCGGGGGCAGGAAGATGCGCTTGAGGGCTTCACTGGCGTGGGCATCAATGGCCAGGCAGGCGCCGCTGGTCAATGCCGAGTACAGGGCAAAGCTTGCGTTGGCGCCGTAGAGCATTTCTTCAAATTGCACGGCCAGCATCTTCGGCATGCCAAGCCCGCCGAATTCAGGGTTGCCCGACAAGCCGACCCAGCCGCCTTCGATGTAGGTGTCATAGGCCGACTTGAAGCCCTTGGGGGTCGTCACCTGGCCTGCGTTCCACTGGGCGCCTTGCTCATCGCCACTGCGGTTGAGTGGAGCAATCAACTGGCCGGTGACTTTGGCGGCTTCTTCGAGAATCGCATCGCTGGTATCGGCATCCACATGGTCGGCCAGTGCGGGCAGTCGGGCCCAAAGCGCAGGGGCCTCGAACAGTTCGTGCAGGACAAAGCGCATGTCGCGAAGCGGGGCATTGAAATCAGGCATGTGAAGTCTCTTATTCTGGCAAAAGATTCCCTGCGGGAGCGATCAAGCCCGCTCCCACCGTTGATTCAGGTGGCGCGATTACAGCGCTTTGGCCATGTCGCGCAGTACGTATTTCTGGATTTTCCCCGTAGAGGTCTTGGGCAACAGGGTAAACACCACCGTACGTGGCACCTTGAAACCGGCCAGGTGATCGCGGCAAAAGGCGATGATTTCTATCTCGCGTACCTGCTGGTAATCAGCCTTCAGGGTGATAAAGGCGCAGGGGGTCTCACCCCATTTTTCATCCGGGCGTGCAACCACGGCGGCCTCCATCACGGCGGGATGGCGATACAGCACGCCTTCGACCTCGATGGTTGAGATGTTCTCGCCACCGGAAATGATGATGTCCTTGAGGCGGTCACGAATTTCGACATAACCGTCCGCATGACATACCGCCAGGTCGCCGGTATGGAACCAGCCACCCTCGAAGGCTTCGGCCGTGGCGCTGGGGTTCTTCAGGTATCCCTTCATCACCGTGTTGCCGCGCATGAAGATCTCGCCCATGGTTTCGCCGTCACGGGGCGTGGGGATCAGGGTCTTGGGGTCGGCCACCATCAGCCCTTCCAGCGTGGGGTAGCGCACGCCCTGACGGGACTTTATCTGTGCTCGTTCGGCCAATGGCTGCTCGTCCCACTTGTCATGCCAGGCACAAATGGTGACGGGGCCATACACTTCGGTCAGGCCGTAAACATGGGTCACCTTGATGCCCATTTCTTCCACGGCGCCAATGACTTTGGCCGGTGGCGCCGCCCCTGCAACCATTGCATGTACCGGGTGGTCGATGGCGGCCTTGGCTGACTCGGGCATATTGACCAGTGCATTCAGCACAATCGGCGCACCGCACAAGTGAGTGACCTGATGCTCGCGAATCAGAGTGAGGATTTTTTGCGGATCAACCCGGCGCAGAAACACATGCACACCTGCCAATGCCGTAATGATCCACGGGTAGCACCAGCCGTTGCAGTGGAACATCGGCAAGGTCCACAGGTACACGGGATGGTTGCCGATGGCCCAGACCATCTGGTTGCCCAGGGAGTTGAGGTAGGCCCCGCGATGGTGATACACCACGCCCTTCGGGTTGCCGGTGGTGCCCGACGTATAGTTGAGCGCAATGGCCTGCCACTCGTCTGCGGGCCACTGCCAGTCATACTCGGGGTCGCCTTCAGCCAGCAGTGCTTCATAGTCCAGTGTGCTGACAGGCTGGCCTTCGCCATATTCAGGGTCATCGACATCGATGATCAGCGGCGGATGGTCGAGCATGGCGACAGCGGCATGGACCACGTCATGGAACTCGCGGTCGGCAATCAACACCTTGGCTTCGCCGTGGGCCAGCATGAAGGCAATGGCTTCAGCGTCCAGGCGTACGTTCAGGGCGTTGAGCACTGCGCCGATCATGGGCACCGCAAAATGCGCCTCGAGCATGGCCGGGATGTTGGGCAACATCACCGCTACCGTATCGCCCTGGCCAATCCCGCGCCCGGCAAGTGCGCAGGCCAGTCGGCGACACCGGCTGTACGTCTGCGCCCACGTGCGGCGAATGGAGCCGTGAATGACGGCAGGGTAGTCGGGGTAGACGTTGGCGGTGCGTTCGATGAAGCTCAGGGGGGTCAGGGCAATATGGTTTACGGCAGTCGGCTCAAGGCCGTGCTCAAAAATCGACATGAGGGTCATTCCGGTGGCTGATTGTTAGCTCTATGGCTGCCTGCTCTGCCAATGGCGAGCGGGTCAGTTTTATGTCCGGTCTGACTTATAGCCCACTCTGGGTTTGATATGGAAGTAATACCTAAGCACTATAGTAGTTGTACTATATGGCTAACCACTGCCCAACCGTCAGGATGCCGAATGCCGCCAACCCTGCTGCCCCATGATCCCCAACCCACTGTAGTGCTTGACGCAGACGGCTTGCCGCTGACGGCGAACCGGGCGTTGACCGGCCTGCTGAAGGGCGCGTTGCTGAGCAGCGTGAGTAACCTGTTGCCTGGCAATCTGCCCGAACTGGTTCGGGCCTGCCTGCAACAGGACAGGGCCATAGAGCAGGTAGAAGCACAATGGGATCAACAGGTATGGCTCTGGACACTGATTCCCGATCCCGATAGCCAGTGTGTCGTGGCCCGGGGTCGCGAGGCGAGTACAGAATTGCTGGCGGGGCGTGAAGCGGCCAAGGCCAGGCGCCTTTACCGGCTGATTACCGAAAACACCACTGACCTGATCTCGCGTCACACCCCGGACGGGCGCTTCCTGGATGCCTCCCCGGCGTCCTGGACCCTGCTCGGCTACTGGCCCGAGACACTGCGCGGCACCCGGGCCCAGCGCCTGTTCCATGCTCACGATCTCAAGCTGGCGCTGCGCCAGGCCCGGGATGCCCTGCAACTCGATGGCTATCACACCATGACTTATCGCATTCGCCATCACGGGGGGCATTACCTGTGGTTTGAAACCGCAAGCCGGGCAATCCGTGAAACGTATACCGGGGCGGTGGTTGAGGTGGTCAGTGTGTCGCGGGATATCACTGCCCGTATCCAGGCTGAAGAGAACAAGCGGCGGCTGGCCGATGTGGTGGAGGCCAACCCTGACCCTGTGCTGTTTATCGACCCCGCGGGCGGAGTGTCTTATCTCAATCCGGCGGCCCGGCGCATCCTCGGCCTGTTGCCCGCACAGGGCATGCCTTCATTGGCCGCGTTTCTGACGGCTCACACCCTGGCGATGCTGGAGTCCAGTGGCTGGAGCAGTGCCGAGCAGCAGGGTCTATGGAGTACTGAAACCCGTCTGCAGCCTTTGAATGGCGAGCCTTCGGTGCCTGTGTCGCTATTGCTGCTGGCCCATCGATCGACCGCAGGCGAACGGTTTTTCTCTCTGGTTGCCCGGGATATGCGCGAGCGTGAGTTGCGCGAAGCCCAGCAGCGTCACCATCAGGACGAGATGGCCCACACGACACGGTTGATCACCCTCGGTGAGCTGGCGTCAGGCATCGCCCATGAAATCAACCAACCCCTGGCGGCCGTGGTCAATTACGCCAACGCCAGCCAGCGTTACCTGCAGACCCTGGGCAGCAATCCTGAGGCTGTAGCGCGTGTGGCCCAGGGGCTGGAGCGGATCAATCTGCATGCCAACCATGCCTCTGAAGTGATCAAGCGTCTGCGCAGTTTTCTGCGCAAGGGGCGACGTAACCTGCAAGCGCTGGATGTCAGCGAGGTGGCGCGTCAGGCCGTGAGTCTATGTGCCTGGGAGGCCCGGGAACGCAATGTGGACATCGAGCAGCAATTACCGGACAACCTCGGGCGGGTATACGTCGATCGTGTGCTTCTGGAGCAAGTGCTGCTCAACCTGTTGCGCAATGCCATAGACGCCAACAGCGAGCAGCATCCCGGCCAGGCTTCGCGCATTACCCTGCAGGCGCAGACCGTCGCGGGCGGGGTACTGCAGATCAGCGTGCAGGATCAGGGGCCGGGTGTCAGTGCCGGGCAGCTTGAGCAACTGTTTACGCCGTTTTACACCAGCAAGGTGGATGGGCTGGGGCTGGGGCTGTCGATGAGTCGCAGCATCATTGAAGGCTTCGGCGGTGAACTCGACGCCCGGCCACAACCCGACGGCTTATTGATGTGCTGCAGCTTGCCGTTGATGGCATCACTCAAACCGACAAGAGAGGCAACATGACAACCCAAACCCGGTCTGTGGTGTACGTGGTGGATGACGATCAGGGCATGCTTGACTCGACCGTCTGGCTACTGGAGTCCGTGGGACTGAATGCGCTGGCGTTCACCAGTGGGCAAGCGTTTCTGCACGCGTGCGATCCATCGCTCAGCGCCTGTGTGGTGCTGGATGTCCGCATGCCGGCAATGGGTGGCCTTAACGTGCAACAAGCGCTTCAGGAGCGCGGGATCAAGATGCCGGTGATTTTTGTCAGTGGCCACGCCGATGTGCCGATCGTGGTACGTGCTTTCAAGGCGGGCGCCCATGATTTCATCGAAAAGCCCTATAACCAGCAGTTGCTGCTCGATAGCGTGCAGCAGGCCCTCAGCGGCGGCAACGCACGACAAACGGCAACCCTGGAGCAGACGCAGCTGGAGGCGCGACTGGACAGCCTGACGCCCCGTGAGCGGGATGTGCTCCTGCCCTTGGTCAAGGGCTACACCACCCGTGAAATTGCCGAGCAACTGGCGGTAAGCGTCAAGACCATCGACCTGTATCGCTCCCGGGTGATGAAGCGTATGCAGGCCCGACATTTGCCGGATCTGGTGGGCATGGCCATCGCAGCCGGTTTGGTCGATCCGCTCAGGTTGCGCTAGCCAGTAAAGCCTCAAAGGCGGCCATGACAGCGGGCGTATCGGTATGGGCGACGTTGAAGCGCATGCAGCGGCGCAACCGGGGGTCGAAACCGAACAGTATGCCGGGGGCGAGCACCAGGTCACGGGCAAGCGCCTGCTGCGCCAGTGTTTCTGCATCCAGCCCGGCAGGCAGCGTGACCCAGATAAACATGCCGCCCGCATAGGGCACGCTCAATGTGAAGCCCAGCCCCCGCAGCCATGCAGCCACGCGTGCACCGCTGACCAGCAGGCCTTGCACCACGCGCTTGCGGTGCTTGTGATAAGTGCCGTCATTGAGCATCGAGCACACCACCTGTTCGAGCATTTCCGAAGTGATCCCGCCGCACATCAGCTTCATGTGGGTCAACTCGGCGGCCATTTGGGGGGTGGCCACCACAAAGCTCACCCGCAAGTTGGCACTGAGGGTTTTCGAAAAGCCGCTCAGGTAGGTCACTTGCTCTACGCCTGCCAGAGCCACCAGCCGCGGAGGCGGTTCGGGGTGCAAGTCGCCATAGAGGTCGTCTTCGATAATTGAGCAGTCATGGCGCTTGGCAAGTTCCAGCAGGCCGTAAGCCTGGCTCGGCGTAAAGGAGTGGCCGGTCGGGTTGTGCAGCAGCCCCGTGGTCAGGTAAAGCGTGGGGCGGTGCTGGATGAACAGATTTTCCAGGGCTTGCAGGTCAAGCCCTTGGACGGTGCGTTCCAGCGTCACTACGCGCACGCCGTGCAAGGCCAGATTGGCGTGAAAATTGAAATAGCAGGGCATGTCCAGCAGCACCGTATCGCCGGGCCGCACGCGCAGGCGCAGCAGCATGTCCAGTGCCAGCACGGTATTGGCGGTCGTGATGATCTGTTCGATACCCACATCCAGGCCTTGGCCCAACAGCTTCTGCTGCAAAGCCTGGCGCAATGGCAGATACCCCGCCGGATCGCCATAGCCGGTCAGGCGCAAGGTTGGCGAGCGGCTGAGCTGGCGCACGCTGGCGCGCAGGGCACTGGACTCCAGCCAGCTTTCAGGCAGATGCCCGCTTCCCGGGCGCAGGGCACCGCTGGCGCCGGTCAGGGAGCGGCGCAGGACGCTGCTCAAATCCTGTGGCAACAGGTCAAGGCCAATGGCGCGTCTGGCCACAGGTGCTTTCGACGCCACGAAATAGCCCAGCCCCTGACTGGAGGTAATCCGGCCTTGGCCACGCAAGCGATCCAGCGCCTCAATCAGGGTGAACTTGCTGACACCCCAGTGTTGGGTCATCAGCCGCGCTGAAGGCAGTTTACTGCCGGGGCTGAACTGACCCTGATCGATGGCCTGGCCCAGCGCATCAACAATCTGCTGGACCTTGGGAATGCCGGGCTGGAACGAAACGCTGGGTAAGTGCATGCAGGACCTCATACTTTGCCGGTGATGTTACCAGTAAAGGTCGGTAAAGTTTGCCGGTGGTTGATCTGCCCATTCGGCTACGTCCTGCCTAGACTGCGGTGTCGCTCGCACAGGTTCGAGCGTTGATTGCGGGATGTAACGATCGAAATGGCCACACAACTCACACTGGTTTCCTTTTCTTATTTTCTGGTGTTCTGCGCCACCATGACCTTTAGTCCTGGCCCCATGACCCTGTTGCTGATGGGTTTCGGCATGCAGGAAGGCTTGAAGCGATCAATGCCGGTGCAGCTGGGCGCCAGTGCGGCGTATCTGGTGTCGATCCTGATTTTTGCCGTCGGGTTTGCCGAATTGATCAAAGGCAATCCACTGATCAGCCGTGCACTTCAATACATCGGAGTGGCGTACTTGCTGTATCTGGCCTGGCGGCAATGGAACAGCAACGGGCTGGCGCTGGATCGCACGGCAACCCTGGACAGCGGCTTCAAGGGCCGATTTGGCAAGGGCTTGCTCACCGGTTTCTCGAACCCGAAAACCATCGTCATGTTCAGCGCAGTGTTCCCGCAGTTTGCCGGGCAGGGCAGTGCCACTCGGGCCCAGGACCTGATCGTGCTGGGGCTGGCGTTTTTACTGTTGCAGTTCGCCAGCGGCTGCTTGTATTGCTACTTCGGTCAGCGGATTCGTCGTGTGCTGCAAAGCCCGTCGCGGCAGGTGTTGTTGCAAAGGGCTACGGCAGTGATGCTCTTGGGTGTGGCCCTGATGCTGGCGCGGGGATTTGACAACTGATCAAAACGCTATAAGTGCGCTGAATTATCATGGCTATGGGTTATATTGAGACGTGTTTCAACCCGTATCGAGATTGGTTGTGTCGACTATTGACCCTGCAGTAACCCTGGTATCAGCCATTGAGTTAAATCAGGTTCAAACACCTGTGGCGCTTTATCTTCAGCGTCTTGCTCCCTCCAGCCGGCAAACCATGCGCTATGTCTTGCAGGAGGCGGCAGATCGGCTGGGCGCTGAAGACGTGGCGATTGACGAATTCCCCTGGCATCACTTGCAACCCGGGCATATCACCGCACTGGTGGCTGCATTGCGCGAGGACGGCTACGCGCCCAATACCTCATCGCTGTACGTCAATGCCATTCGCGGCGTCATGAATCAGGCCTGGCAGCAGAGCCTGATTACCCAGGATCATTTGTTGAAGATTCGCGCAGTGAAGGCGGGCGGCGGCTCGCGCCTGGTCAAGGGGCGCAACCTGCGACGCAACCTGATCCGCGAACTGATGGATGTCTGTGCGGCAGATCCGCGTCCGCAAGGGCTCAGGGATGCTGCGATCATTGCGATTCTGTACGGCTCGGGGATGCGCAAGTCGGAGTCGGTGAACATGGACCTTTGTCAGGTCGATGTGGAGCAGCGCAGCTTGCAGGTATTGGGCAAAGGCAACAAGGAACTGATCAAGTTCGCTCCGGTCTGGGCCTTTGAAAAGCTTGAGGCGTGGCTGGCGTTTCGTCGGGCCCAACTGCCGGATGGCGTGAGCGATGACACGTTTCTGTTCAATCGCATCCGCCGCGGCAATCACATCACCCGCGAGCGCATTACCAAGCATGCGATTTACTACATTGCCAAGCAGCGGGGCAAGCAGGTGGGGGTAGACATCATGCCCCACGACTTTCGCCGTTCGTTCATTACCCGCGTGATTGAAGAGTACGACGTATCCATTGCGCAAAAACTGGCCCACCACGCCAACATTGCCACCACCGTCAGCTATGACGTGCGAGATGACAATGAGCGGCGCAATGTGACAGACCGGTTTTTATTGTAGCACAAGCCTTGCGGCATGCGGGTGCTGGGATTTGATGCATCGCGAGCAAGCCCGCTCCCACAGGTTCGTCAAGTGTTGGTTTTAAGCTTGGTCCACAGGCGGGTGGTCAAGCGGGCAACCTTGGCTGGCAGGTCTTCTACGGTGAACAGGGTGTCGATCACTTCCTTGGACGGGTAGATCGCCGGGTCCTGTTTCACGTCTGGGGACAAGTACGCATCCGCCGCCTGATTAGGGTTGGCGTAGTGGATCTGGTTGCTGATATTGGCAATCACTTGCGGGGCCAGCAGGTAGTTCATGTAGGTGTAGGCATTCTTCTCATGGGGCGCGCTTTTGGGCATGACCACCATGTCGAGCCACAATGTGGAGCCTTCCTTTGGAATCGAGTACGCAATATTGATTCCGTTCCTGGCTTCCTTGGCGCTGGCCGCTGCCTGCACCACGTCACCGTTGAAGCCGATCACCGCACAGATATTGCCGTTTGCCAGATCGCTGATGTATTTGGACGCGTGGAAGTACTGAACATAGGGCCGGATTTTCAACAGCGCCTGCTCGGCTTTCTTGTAATCGTCCGGCTCGTGGCTGTGGTGTGGCAGGCCCAGGTAGTTGAGGGTGATGGGCAGCACTTGCGTCGGGTTGTCGATGATCGCGACCCCGCACTGGCTGAGTTTTTTGATGTTGTTTTCATCAAAAAACAGGCTCCAGGACTGGGTGACATCGGTCGTGCCGAAAATGGCCTTGATCTTCTCGACGTTGTAGCCAATCCCCGCCGTTCCCCACATGTAGGGGTAGCCGTACTGGTTGCCGGGGTCGTTGACTTCAAGCTTTTTCATCAAGACCGGATCAAGGTTTTTCCAGTTGGGCAACTGGCTGCGGTCCAGTTTCTGGATGGCACCGGCCTTGATCAGGCGAGACAGGAAATGGTTCGAAGGGCTGACTACGTCATAACCGGTATTGCCGGTCATCAACTTGGATTCCAGGACTTCGTTGCTGTCGTGAATGTCGTACGTTGCCTTGATCCCTGTTTCCTTGGTGAAGGTGGTCAGGGTGTCGTCGGCGATATAGCCGTTCCAGTTGGAAATATTGACGCTCTCGTCCGCCAGGCTGGCTGTGGAAAACGCTGCAAGCATGACCGCAAGGGAAACCGAGTTGATGTGCATGTTCAATCACCTTTTCAAGGAGCTCTTATTCTTTTGTGGTGTGAAAGTTTCAGATTTCTGTTTTGGCCCTGACCGCTTCCATGCGCATTCGCAGCACTGCACCGATATCGAAGAACGGGCGGGGTGGAAGCCAGCCTGGCTGGGCTCTGTCCATGACCGACTGCAGCAGCGCAGAGCTGGCGCCAGATGCCATTTCGGCGAGCAGACGCCCCCACAGAGTGCCGCGGGCAACGCCGGAGCCATTGCATCCGGCCACGGCATAAACCCCTTCTTCGACCTTGGCAAAGTAAGGCTGGCCGCTGCGCGTAGCGCTCAGGTGGCCGGTCCAGGTGTAATGAATGTCTTGCTCCCCGAGTCCGGGGAAGCGACGCTGCAGGCCCAGTACGTGGTGCTTGCGACGCTGAATCAGATCACTGTCGGATAAATCCCGGGTCCGGTATTCCGCCGTGTTGCGGATCATCACCCGGCGATCCGGGGTCAGTCGTACCGTGGCGCCCAACGGACGGGTCGACAGCACGCCCCAAGGCTCAACACTGCCGATGGCCTGGTATTCCATGTCCGTCAGCGGGCGGGTCAGGCTGGCGCTCAGTTCCATCGGGAAGGTCGCGCTGTTGTCGATTCCGGCTCGGGGGATAAATGCATTCAGGCACACCAGCACCCGGGTAGTCTCGATGCTGCCCTGGGTGCCTGCGGCTCGAATCCGACCGCCACTGAGGCGCTCAAGACCGGTGATCTCGGTGTTTTCAAACAGGGTGACATTGGCCGGCAATGAATCCAGCAGGCCTTTCACGTACTTGGCGGGCTGCAGCAAGGCATTGCCATTGCCGCACCAGATCGCGGCCTGGTAATGCCGGGTGCCGAGTTTTTGTGCCAGTTGCGCGCCTTCCAGAAACTGCGCAGACGCGCCCACAGCGCTCAGGGTGTTGAGTTTGGCTTCGACATGATTCAGCTTGCGCGGGTCATTGACGGCGAAGTAGTAGCCCGAGTCCCGGTACTCGCACTCGATGCCGTGGCGTGCAATGCGCATGCGCACTTCTTCACCCGCTGCCTGGCCAATGGATGAGTCCACTGCAAACCCTGCAAACCCGCTTTTGCCGATCAGCTCATCGTCGCCCGGATTTTCGTGGGCCACGGCATATCCGGAGTTACGCGCCGAAGCGCCCTGGGCCGCCCGTTGCCTGTCGACAATCACAATGCGTGCCTCTGGGTGCAGTTCAGCCAGTGAATGGGCCGCACTCAGGCCGGTGATACCGGCACCGATAATGAGCCAGTCGGCTTTCTCTGAGCCTTTGAGGTGATCACGGCAAGGGGAGCTCCCTGCGAGCGCAATCCAGCCACATTCATTTTTCACGGTTCACCTCGTTTGACTGTTGTTCTGACCGCACCCTGGCGTTAATGCATGCACTAATCGCATGACTGCTAGCGGGTAGCGCTCTCTATAGCTTGAATTTAGGCGGTGACAGGTGATATATCCAACGTTATAAATTCATTGATTGATTCTGAAAACGCATGGATAAAATCCGTCACGTACCCTCGCTCCAGGGATTGCAGGCGCTGGTCGAGGTTGCAGACTCGGGCAGCTTCACTCAGGCCGCGCAAACCCTGTGCCTGACTCAAAGTGCTGTCAGCCGCAAGATTCAGCAACTTGAAGCGCATTTCGGTGTTGCACTGTTTGCCCGAACCAGCCGCAACGTTCGCATGACAGGGGAAGGGGAGCAGGTACTGGCCAGTGCCCGCAGTATTCTTGAGCAATTGAAAGTGCTCGAAGACCGGATTTCGCCGCAAAAACGGCCCTTTCGAATTCGCATGCATGTTTCGCTGGCCGTTCGCTGGTTACTGCCAAAGCTGAGCGACTTTTACCTGCAGCATCCGGATATCGCCTTGTCGATTGAGACGGTCGCGACCGAAATTGTCGAACCGGCCAGTGACAGTGACGCCTATATCCTTTATCTGGCACGGCCTTCGAACGATCCGGCCTGTATGGCGCTCTTTGACGAAGCACTGGTGCCAGTGTGTGCGCCGGGCCTGGGCCCGCTGACGTCGATGGAGCAGCTTGTGCACTTTGCGCTGTTGCATCGCTCGGCCGACCAGCAAGCCTGGATTGACTGGCTGGCAGCGAACGGAGGCAAATCGCTGCAGGCCTACAGGCATATTCCGTTCAATCTCGACGAGCTGGCACTGGATGCCGCAGCGCGGGGCCTGGGTGTGGCAGTGACCGACATGACCCTGGCGGCAGAGTCCATTCAACGCGGGGTGTTGATTGTCCCGTTCGGCGAGCCGTTAAAGACCGGTGGCAACTATTCGCTGTGCCTGCAGCCGTCGGCGAACTCCCATCCGGCGTGTTCCGAAGTGCTGCAATGGTTTGCCCGACAGGCCGAGTGATAATGGAAGAGGGGGGAGACTTGTTAAATTTTGTAATAAGTCTTCTCGCAGGAATATTTATAAATCGCTGTAGGATTGCCTCCCCAATTCAATACAGGTTTGTATGAACGCCCTACAGGAACCACCCAGTCGCAGCTCTGAGCCTGCGCCCCTTCTTCGCTTGATCACCTCTGTCGAGCGCGCTTTACCTTTCTCCAGCCCTCCGTTTTGCGATAGCACATCCGCTGCTACGCTTGCCCGTGCGCGCTCGTCGTTAACCCTGAACCTTCGTGAGATTGACTGATACCTATGGAATGGATTGCAGATCCCACGGCCTGGCTCGGCCTGTTGACGTTGATTGTGCTGGAACTGGTACTGGGCATTGATAACCTGGTGTTTATCGCCATCCTGGCGGACAAGTTGCCGCCGGAGCAGCGCGACCGTGCCCGGGTGATCGGTCTTACCCTTGCACTGGTGATGCGCCTGGGCCTGCTGGCCAGCATCTCGTGGATCGTCACGCTGACGGCGCCGTTGTTTGAAGTATTCGACAAATCGTTCTCGGGTCGCGACCTGATCATGCTGTTCGGTGGTCTGTTCCTGTTGTTCAAGGCGACGATGGAATTGCATGAACGACTGGAAGGGCATGTGGCCGAACGTACATCAAACATGGGCTACGCCATGTTCTGGCCGATCGTGGCGCAGATTGTGGTGCTCGATGCCGTGTTCTCCCTGGATGCCGTAGTGACTGCTGTGGGCATGGTTGAACACCTGTCGGTGATGATGATCGCGGTGGTGTTCTCGATCGGCTTGATGATCATTGCCAGCAAACCCCTGACCAAATTCGTCAACAGTCATCCGACAGTGATCATGCTGTGTCTGGGCTTCCTGATGATGATCGGCTTCAGCCTGACCGCCGAAGGCCTGGGCTTCCACATTCCCAAGGGCTACCTGTATGCAGCCATCGGCTTCTCGATCCTGATCGAAGTGCTGAACCAGATTGCCCGTGCGCGTCGCAAGAAAAGCGTGCAGGGTCTGCGCCCGATGCGCGAGCGTACGGCTCATGCAGTCTTGCGTTTGCTGGGCGGTCGTACCTTGAATGCAGATGAAGTGGGCGAAGACATTGCTGACATGCTTGAAGGCGGCGAAGACAAGGAAGTTTTCCACCGACGCGAACGCGTGATGATCAGTGGCGTACTGCAACTGGCAGAGCGCCCGATTCGTACCGTGATGACGCCTCGGGCCGAGATCGATCATATCGACCTCGCGGATTCAGCAGACACCATTCGTACGACGCTGATGCACTCGTCGTACTCTCGACTGCCGCTGATCCGCGAAGGCCGGGTTGACGAGCCGCTGGGCTTTATTCATAAAAAGGAATTGCTCAAAGAGCTGTTGGCAGGTCACGAACCTGATCTGGAAGCCATGGCCCGCAAGGCCATCAACCTGCTGGACAGTTTCACGATACTCAATGCTCTGGAGCAGATGCGCAAAGAGTCGACGCACATTGCGTTCGTCATCAACGAGTTCGGTGACTTTATCGGCCTGTTGACCATGACCGACATTCTGGAGTCCATTGCCGGCGAACTGCCGGATGCCAGCGAGATCGAAGGGCCCAATATCGTTGCCCGCGAGGATGGTTACCTGGTCAGTGGTGCATTGAACCTGAGCCAGATCCGTCAGCACATCGGCTTTGCAGCCAAGGCTACGGATGACTATCAGACAATAGCCGGGATGGTCATGAGTTTGCTGGATCGCCTGCCGATGATTGGCGACAAGCTGGAGTGGGAAGGCTGGACCATGACTGTGGTCGAGGTAGAAGAGCGTCGAGTGACGCGGGTGTTGCTGAGCAAGCCTGCAGAGGTTTTGGCTTAAACATGGCACCTGTGGGAGCCGGGCTTGCCCGCGATGGCAATACCTCGGTCAGTCAGACCGAGGTACTGCATCCCACAAGGGTAGTGTTTACTGGCTGTCAGGCAGCGCGTAAGCGATCACGTAATCGCCACGATCAGGCGACTGGCGTGCACCACCGGCGGTGATGACGATGTATTGCTTGCCTGTTTTAGGCGATACAAATGTCATCGGGCCGCCCTGGCTGCCGACTGGCAGGCGGGCTTTCCAGGCTTCTTCACCGTTGGCCGAGTTAAAGGCGCGCAAGTAGTAGTCCTGGGTCCCTGCGATAAACACCAGGCCACCTTGAGTGGACAGCGTACCGCCCAGCGTCGGCATGCCGATTGGCAGTTGCAGACCCATTTTGATCCCCAGCGGGCCGGTGTCCTGAACGGTGCCGACTGGCACTTGCCAGGCGATTTTCTGGGTCTTCATGTCGATGGCCGTCAGCGTCCCGAAAGGCGGTGCCTGGCACGGAATGCCTGCCACCGACAGGAATCGGTTCTTGTTCACGGCATAAGGCGTGCCCTTGAGCGGTACTGCGCCCATCCCGGTGTTCAGTGCTTCACCGCCGGAAGAAGCCTTGGCGTCTTTTTGTTGCGGCACCATCTGAACCCACAAGCCCAGACGCATATCGTTGACGAAGATAAAGCCGTGTACCGGGTCAGTCGACAGGCTGCCCCAGTTCATGCCACCCAGTGACCCCGGGAAGCTCAGCGACACGTCAGTGCCTGGCGCGGTGTACAGGCCTTCGTAACGCATTTTCTTGAACGAGATACGGCACAGCATCTGGTCGAAGGGGGTGGCACCCCACATGTCAGATTCAGTCAGTGTCTGCGCGCCGATCTGAGGCATGCCCACGGACTTAGGTTGAGTCAGCGAGTAGGGCTCATCAGGGATGTTCGACGGCTTGACCGCAACTTCTTCGACTTTGGTCAGCGGCTGACCCGTGTGACGATCCAGCACAAAAATCTGACCGGCCTTGGTACCGATCACCAGGGCAGGCACCTTGCTGCCATCTGGCTTGGCAAAGTCGATCAAGCTTGGCTGCATAGGCAGATCGAAGTCCCACAGGTCATTGTGGACGGTCTGGTACACCCATTTTTCTTCACCGGTAGTCGCGTTAAGCGCCAATACGGATGCGCCGTACTTGTGATTCAGAGCGGTACGTTCCACGCCGTAGATATCGGTGGACGAACTGCCCATCGGCAAAAACACGGTGTTCATCAGCGGGTCGTAGGACATCGGCGCCCAGCTGTTAGGCGTGCTGCGAACGTAGGTCTTGCCGTCAGCCGGGGCGTGTTTGTCTTCTGGATTGCCCGGATCAAAAGCCCAGCGCATGGCGCCCGTGATCACGTCGAAACCGCGGATAACGCCGCCTGGCATGTCGGTTTGCACGTTATCGGCAACACGGCCGCCCACCACCACTGTGGTGCCAGCCATCAACGGCGCTGACGACAGCTGGTAGTAGGAGTCAGGCACATTGCCCAGCCCGTTTTTGAGATCAACCTGGCCATTGGTGCCGAAGTCCGGGCAGAACTGGCCGGTATCCGCGTCCACAGCAATCAGGCGTGCATCGATGGTATTGGTCAACAGCCGACGCTGGCACGCAGCAACGGGGGCAACGCTGACGGCCGCTGCCGGAGTGCTGCCATCGGTAGGCTGGGTGACGGCGCCAGTGGCGTCAAAATAGGCCAGGCCACGGCAACGCTGCCAGACGGCTGCCTGTGCATTGATGTTGTTTTTCCACAGCTCTTTACCCGTGTCGGCGTCCAGGGCAATGAGGTTGTTGTGCGGTGTGCAGATGAAAACCTTGTCGCCCACTTGCAGCGGGGTCATTTGATCTTCCGCACCGTTGCCGTTGCTGATGGCCACGTCGCCGGTCTGGTAAGTCCAGGCCGGAACCAGTTTGGACACGTTGCTGCGGTTGATCTGGTCCAGTGCCGCGAAGCGGCTGCCGCCCTCGTCGTTACCGTAATGTGCCCAGTCTTTCTGGGCCTTGTCCGGATCAACCTTGGTCAGGCCGGGACCGTTGCCGGTTGGTGCGACCGAAGCGTGTGGCTGAAACATCCCCCAGGCACCGGCAACGATGGCCACAGCCAGCACTGCGCCGAGCGCGTAGCCGGCGTTGCCGTTGAGTCCGTTGGCCTTGCGCAGAGTCGGGTAAACCAGCGCCACGACCAGGCTCAGTACCGCGAGGGCGAACAGGCGTGAAACCAGCGGCCAGAACACCAGTCCGGCGTCGACCACTGCCCAGATCACACTGGCAACCATGACGGCGGCGAACAGCCAGGCACCTGCAAGGCGCTTTTTGAACAGGAGAATGGACGAGGCAACCATCCCCAGGCCTGCGAGCAGGAAGTACAGGCTGCCACCCAGCGTGGCGAGGTAACCGCCGCCGGCTACATAGAGCAATCCGAAAACAAGCACACCGAGAGCGGCGACCCAGATGGGCCAACGGCTTACAGCTGCCGAAGGTTGGGAATTAATCATTTTTCATGACCCTATTGATGCATGAACGGTTGGGAGGAGGGTATAGCGTTTAACTGTAGCGACTTGCAGGGCAGGGGCAGGCGCGTTCGGAGTTTCTTCACGTCGTCGTGGCCCATGCAGGGCGAGTCAACAGAGCGAGGAAAGGTCGAAATAGTTATGTACTAAACAGTTAGTTTCCCAACTTTAACAAAAACACGGCCCTGCGACAAATTGTCAGTGCCCTCACGGGTAGGGGGTGCCATCTTTATGGGCGAAATGCCATTTGCCATCAGCCTGCGTAATGGCCTGCAGATCGTCAGAGGGGTAGGTCACGCAATCGCCTGGGCTGCGGTCGCCGACTTCAAGAATGACGCAGACGGCGTCCGTCCTGTTTTCCAGATGGTGGGCAAGGCCTTTGGCGGGAAAGCCTGCGACCATCCCCGGGGCCAGTTGCAGCGTGTCATCCCCTCGAAGCAGGGTGGGATGACCTTCCAGCACATAGATAAATTCATCCTGCTGCGAGTGCGAATGATGAAGCGCCGAAAGGCTCCCCGGGGGAAGGTGGATGAGATTCACGCCAAAATTTTTCAGATTGAACAGATCTCCCAAGGGTCGCTTGGAACGGCCCAGCATCAGGGAAGCGAAGGGCTGCGGGTAATTGCTGGGGCGGGTTCGCTCTGGGGTATCGAGCGCATAGATCGGATCAGGCTCAGTGGGGCGAGTCATTTTGCATCCCTCACGCTCAGCGGGCAGTGGCAAAGCCAAAGCATAGTTGCTCCTGGCCTGTGCAATCAGTACAAGCGCCGGGTTTTTGTGAGGGAAAGAGGCATAAACAGGGGTTATTTATAACTATACTAAATGGTTGTTTAGTAGAGCTATAACTAGATCATCTTAAAAAGGCCGATAATAGCAGGATTGGCCTCTCATTCAACCAGTTTCGCGCCCGCGAAACTCTCGTTTCGACCTCTCTATAATCCTGAATGCGCATGTGGAGACTTAGAATTTTTGTTGTGCCTGCGACGGGTATACTCCTTTTATACAATCACCGATAAAAGTCGTTCGCTCACCGTAGGTTGACTCAGTTAATGAGGTTTCCATACGTCCTGTCCGTCGATTAATTTTGGCTGTTTCAAGTAAAATAATGCTGTTATCGGTTCTTCGTAATACACCAGTTTCTTGGATGAGATTGCTGTCTACAGTGACTGTACACTCGCTATACTTGAGCTCACATGAGGGTATAAAACGCTCTTCATCACCACTGAAATAATGCAAAGACCTCTGATATCTATTGTTAGGATCGATTTTTATAAGGTATTGAGCCTCGGTTCTTTTCTTATCTTTCAGACCAATGTTCTCACCGCTGCACTCTAAGACAATCATGCTGGAAGTAATTGGCGTTTTACTATCAGTTTCATTACATCCTGAAAGTAATATAAGTGTCGCTAGTAACGTTTTTTTCATAAGTACTCATAAGCGGAATTAGATTTTTCTGATTCGATCATAGGGCAAATATACAATCATGTCGCCAGTGCCGGTGCCATCGGCAACTCTTAGCAGGTCACCGTCCTGCGTTGGTTTTCAGTACCTGATGCACGGTTCATGGTTTTGATCCCAAGATGGTCAGAGGTCGATAATGCCTGTCTGCCTGTTGAAAAGCAGCCTCCACTGACCCTGACGCCTCAATACGGAGGTTCGCATAATGTATATTATGTTAAATCACGTATCCCTCTGCAGAAACACACGCTATTAGCGGCACCTAAAAACCAGAGATTCAGATTTAAAAATCGTTACATGCTAAATGTCAGCACTCCTTGAAAATGAGAAAACTTCCATAAATAAAATAATGCTTTAGGGGCAAGCAGTTACGACCATAATCAGTAATTTCACGGTTGCTTCGGAGCGTGGACACCCCTTCGTAAATAAGAAAGTGTTGGGCGGATTGTAAAAGAATAAATACCGGTGAAAACCCCACTCCGTCATCGCGATACCTCTCAGAAGAAGCATCGGCGCAAGACAGCGTTGCACATGGAAAAAATGATCCTTATATATGATAAATACGCTCGAGTTTGCTCCGGGCGTCAACGTCGGGCAGGAAAATCAAAATTCAATCCTGCGAGTGAGACGGACGGTTCTTGATCCTGATGACAATGAGGCAAGCTTTCATCCAATCAGATATCCAGCTTATTCAATGAAAGACTGGCCTCGCTCTTCTCAACCTCAACCTTCGCGTCTGACTCACTGTCCTCGTATTCCGGCACCAATGATTCAGGGCTAGTCAGATAAAGGGCAAGCAATTTATGGTGTGGGTAGCGGTTCTCAAAATGCCTGACCACCCCCTTGAAAATGCTTTCACCGGTGGGTGTGCCAGCAACTCGGCGAATCACATAGTCAGCGATAGCCAGGCGCACCTCGATCTCGTTTGAATCGAGTGGAAGGTCGTCGTAACCATCTTCAAACCGGCTATAGGGGCGGTATCTAACGGGTTCATCAGTCATAGTTCAAACATCCTGCGCGGGTTTAATTTGATAGGTCACATGCCGCACGCGAAATTCCGGTGTTGGAATTGATCGCTTATGCAGAATTTCAGCTCTATCTTTAAAGTACTTCAACACCAACACAAATGAAACCACCGGAATCTTGTGTACGGGCAGCGAAACCTAGGAATAGAACGCCCCGCGACATTTTTCTAACTGAATATTTTGGTCATCCGATTAACTTAGGTTTCGGTCGACCAACGAGTGAGGCATCCCATGATTGATGAGGTTTCAACCAGTCCATCCTCAACCGTACAGACACCAAGAGAAGTGGCAGCGATAAGGCTAGGTTTGACATAGATGTAATATCCGATAACGCGCAGACTCGGTTATTGCAGGGCTGCCGAACGCTGCCTATCATCGAAGTACGTACTTTCGTCTCTTATTTGGTGCTTACATGACTAAAACTCCAACTCCTTTATTTGAAACGTACAACCGTTTCCGAAACCTAAATTTTAGTCGTGTGATTGATGAGCTGCCTCTTGTCTCTCAGTACCTGTTCTCCTTTCCGTCAGAGTTGAAGGCTCAAGATGGTTACCTGGCGGTACGCGGATTTCTAAAATCCTACTCACACAATGAAGCCACGTTCAATTCCTACCGCACCCATGTTGAACGTCTGCTGCTGTGGTCTCTTCTGATCGCCAAGAAGCCGCTTCTCGAACTCAAACGCCATGATTGTGAGAGCTTCTTGGAGTTTTGCATACAGCCTCGTCCTGAGTGGATTGGCCCTGTCGTCAAATCGAGATTTACCCGGGTGGGAGGTCGTAAGGCTGCTGAAACTGACACCCACATCATCAACGATAAATGGCGGCCCTTTAACGTCAAAATCGATAAGCAAATTCGCAAGGTCGCTGCGGAGAACTGTAAAGATGTAGATGAAACAGCCTACAAAATGTCTGCTGGTTCGATGGGTCAGGTGTTTGCTGTTTGTGGCAGTTTTTTTCAGTACACAATCGACGAAGGCCTGACCGCTAACGCCAATCCTATTCGGTCCGTGAAACAAAAATCCAACTTTAAGCAGCGCAACACGGTGATCAGCTCTGGTAAGGCGCTGACTCCGCTCCAGTGGAATTATGTAATCGAGACCGCAGAGGTCATGGCTGCAGAGGATCCTAGGCACGAGCGTACGCTATTCATTGTGGCCACCCTCTTCTCTCTCTACCTCCGAATCTCTGATCTCGTCGGTCGGGACAACTGGAAGCCTACAATGGGTTCGTTTGAGTACGACGGTGAAAATTGGTGGTTCAACGTTGTCGGTAAGGGCAACAAGTCCGCGAAAATTAGCGTGCGAGACGAATACATTGAAGCCTACTTGAAGCGTTATCGGACCACCCTCTCCCTTCCCCCCTTGCCGTCTTACAAGGAGAGTACCCCACTAGTCACAACGGTCAGAGGTCGAGCTGGCCTGTCAGATCGTTACATTCGTGCCCTCATTCAGATTGTGTTCGATAAATCACTTCAGTGCATGAAGGATGAGGGTCAAACTGATTTAGAGATGGACAAGCTTCGGTCGGCATCCCTACATTGGTTGCGTCACACGGCGGCTACATTTGACGCGCCATTTCGTGACATCAAAGATCTCCAAGCGGACTTACGCCACGAGAGTATGTCGACAACTCAGAACACCTATTACAACTCGCTGGATCAGAATCGTGCCAAGTCAGTTAAGGGGCTCAGGATCAAGGACAGAGGTTAGGATTTAGCTAAAACCAGCAAAGTTTAGACGATTTAATTATTTGCCCGATTCCGTTAAACCAACGGCTCGCAACATAGTTAGCGGTGTGTTTACGGGCTTGGAGCTCGAAGAATGAAACGGCGCCTGGGAGCTCTCAGAGAGGAGCGTGTAATCACAGATAAACCAGTTAAGCGTATCCCTTCCAGCCATTTCGAAGAAAAGGCAGAAAAACTCCCACTCACTGCCGACGAGATCGATGTCCACTTGGCCATCGCCGATTTTGTGATTCGCCAGTTCAACGCAACAGTTGCCGGAGAAAAGGTTTTTTACGCGCTGGTAAAGCGTTTTGAAAATCGTTATCCGCATCACAAGCTGTTAAGTAATTGCCTTTTGTGTCCGGGATACCTAGTTCCTGACCCAGATGACGAGGAAGCTTAAGTCCCTCGCTCAAAATTCCACGGTGGAACTTCTGGTCATAACACCGTAGGGCTCTGCCCAGCTACCCGGTCTGCTTTGCGACGCGACAGGAGCACGGGACGACGGAGCTGTCCCACGCTCCTTTGCAGAGGCTAAATAAAACGAGGAAAGGTAAAGGGGGCGCTTCGCCCGGGACTCCGTTCGCCGCGATGATGAAGCTATCACGACGAGCCGGGGTCGCGACCCTTGATCTAAAGTTCCATCGTGGAACTTTAGATGGGATAGATGGCAGAGACTTGGAGAAGTTCCACAGTGGAACTTGTCACCTAGCTGCTGACCTTGAATGCCTCCAAGTGTTTTGGCCGCAATCATCGTTTCACCAATAGACCGCACGGCTGTCTCGGCAATGGCAGATGGAATGCCCTCAGGCAGCTGTATGGATTTTTCATAAGTGGATACCAGAAGAATACCGAAAACGGTAATGCCCAGTCCGGTGCCAAGGTCGTAACTCGTGGCTTCAAGGGCTCCCGCAGAGCCCGCTTTCTCCATTGGAATGCTGTTCATGATCGCCACTGACGAGGCGGTTAAACCAATGCTGAGGGAAAGCCCCAGAGCCACCAGCATCACAATAACGGCCACCCCGCCGCTGCCCAGGTGTATTTGGGCCAACCCGACAAGACTGGCCGCAGACACCAGCAACGAGCAACTCGCAACCCACCTCAGGCCAATCGCCCGAAGGATGACGCCTGCAAGAGGCCCACCGATTGCAGCCGCAATCATGAGCGGCATCATGAAAATACCGGCCTCCAGGGGGGTACGCCCCATGACGAACTGCAGTTCTTGAGCCAGCAGCAATTCGAACCCGGCAAGCGCACCCATGGTGACGAGAGCCATGACGATACCGGTGCTGACCGCCGGAATGGAAAAAAGGCTCAGATCAAGCATCGGCGTCGAGGTATTAAGTTGCTTGCGTACAAACCAGACAAGCATCAGCGCTCCGAATACAAAACAGGCACCGGTAACGAATAGAGAGCTGTTGGTTTTGAAGCCCGACTTGAGGGCGTAAACACTTGCCATGACACCCAGGATCAGAATCACGGACTGTCCGATGGTCCAGTTTCCATCGCCGACCACACTTCGTCGCGGTATGTAGGCGATCACTAAGGGGATGACCAGCAGCATCACGGGCACATTGATCAGGAAGACCGATCCCCACCAGAAATGCTCAAGCAGTGCGCCACCCACCAAGGGCCCGATGGCGGCTCCGGTGGAAGCAACTGCGCCCCAGATACCCAGCGCCACGGCTTGATCGCTCTGATCTTCAAATGTTTGTCGAATAATCGCGAGGACGCTGGGCATGACCATGGCGCCACCGAATGCCATGAACGCCCGGGCCCCGATCAACGATCCAACATTCGGAGAAAAGGCGGCCAATACGGAACCGGCGCAGAAGATACCCAGTCCAGCCAGCAGCATTCGGCGATGGCCGACCCTGTCCGCCAGCGTGCCCATGGGAATCAGCAGGCTGGCCATCAACAACGGGTAGATGTCGATGATCCACAGAATCTCGGTACCCGTTGCTTGCAACGCAAGGGTCAGTGACGGAACTGCGACATGAAGAATGGTGTAATCCAGGACAATCGGCATGAAAGCCAGAATGACCGACATGAGGACTAACCAACGGTTTGAATTGCCATTAGACACAATAAAGAGACCTTTTTTACCGGGATCCCGGCTTTCAAACGCTTGTCAGCCATTTGAAGCCGTTGTCGTTACCACGCTTGCGCCCCAAGGCTGCGCCGCGATGCTAACCGAAATCCCCCCGCTTTCCCGCCGTGCAAATGTGAAGCTTTGTGAAGTCGCAGGTTTGAACCAGGACGGTCCGTTCCCGCCTTGGAAACCCCGGTCAAATACTGCCAGGGCGAGGACACTCGACGATCCCGCTCTGCACTCAACCGGGTCGTGAAATACCGTGCTGGCGCAGTTTGCGATAGAGCGTATTGCGGCTAATCCTCAGGCGGGCGGCAACATGGGCGATGTGCCAATGTTCTGCCTCGATCAACGCCAGCAGCGTCTGGCGTTCGCAGACTTCCAGTGGGTTTTCGCCCGGCGCGGCCGTGGCGGGCGTTGTTGGCAGTAACTCCTCCAGGTCGTCCAGAGTAATGCGCCCCTCAGACGACAACGCGACCAGTGTGCGCAGACACGTACGCAGTTGCCGCACGTTGCCCGGCCAAGGCTGAGTCAGCAAACGCTCTCTGACACCTGCTTCCAGGCGAACCCTTGCGCCTTTTGCCTCTTCACGCAGCAGAAGGTCGAGCAAACTGCCCTTGTCTGAACGCTCGCGCAGCGGCGGAAGTTGCACGGTAAACCCGGCAACCCGGTAGAAAAGATCTTCGCGAAAGCGCCCTTGCGCCACACAGGCTTGCAGATCCTGGTGGCTGGCACTGACAAGACGGACATCGAGCGCACGTGCCGTCGCACCACCGAGCGGCACCACCTGACGCTCTTCAAGCACCCGCAGCAGGCGAGTCTGTAACGCCAGTGGCATATCGGCGATTTCATCGAGAAAAAGAATGCCGCCATGGGCCTGCTCCAGCTTGCCGATCATCCCGTCCTTGCGCGCTCCGGTGAAGCTGCCGCCGCGATAGCCAAACAGCTCGCTCTCGATCAGCGTCTCGGGGATGGCCGCGCAGTTGATCGCCACAAACGGCTGGTTCCTTCTGGAGCTGGCTCGATGCAGCGCCGCAGCAAAAGCCTCTTTGCCAGTTCCGGTTTCACCCTGTAAAAAAACCGGCACATCATGCTCTATAACACGCAGTGCGCGAGCAATGCCGCGTTGCAGGCGCGGGTCTTCGAGGCATACATGCACGTCATTGATTGTTTGGGGGGCAGGCGTGACTGAAGGCGCAGGGCGAACAGGTTCTCGCAACTGTACGTAAACCAGGCGCCCGTCCATGAGTCGCAAAGGCCAACAAACACTCGGTTGTGAACTGGCCTGACTGATCACCTGATCGACAGGTGTTTGCAGCAACATCGCCAGAGATTGCCCGACCACCTGGTCCCGGCTCAGGCCCAGAAGATCCAGCGCGCAATGATTGACTGAACAGATAGTCGCACTTTCATCGAAACTGAGCAGGCCTTCACCCAGCAGCCCGACGAAGCCCGCCTCGGGATGGAAGCGCAGCAAATAGCGTTGAGGGTCATGCCCCAGGAAAAAACAGCTCTCGATCAGATTGGCTGACAGTTGGGTCAACGCCATGGCTCTGAAGTAGTGCTGCTGGCTGTGATTATCCCGAATAGAAGAGAGGTTGAGCACGGCCAGCAACTCTCCATTGGCATCAAATATAGGGCTCGCCGAACAGCTCAGACCAACGTGCTTGCTACGAAAATGCTCATCACGACGGATGGTGACCTGTTGTTGCTCGACCAGGCAGGTGCCCACACCGTTGGTGCCTTCGCAATCTTCACTCCAGACCGAGCCGAGCCACAGCCCGGAGCGCTGGAAATCGGCTCGTTCGGACTCGTTGCACACACTGTCGATTGCCACACCGCGAGCATCGGTGAGCAGCACCACGTGGCCATCGCGTCCGAGCTGTTGGTGCAAGTGGTTCATCTGCCAGTGCGCTACAGCGATGATGTGTTCCAGGGGGGCGCGATGATCCTGCAAGCGCGGATGTTCAACCACATGAGGGGCCCGGCGACTGGCAGGGTCGAGCTGATACTGATCCAGGCACCGACGCCAGGATCGGGTGATGGCCAGGTCATTAACAGGGGCTTGGTGGGTGTGAGTACCCTGCACGGCTTGAAGCACTAGTTGTGCATGGTCGTTGATCAAGGCCGGCTTCATTATTCTTGTTCTCCCTTACGGTTGGAGCACGGGTCTGTTCGCAGCTTATATGAAAAGAACGCAATGAGCGCTTTATGCACCGAGTGACACTCTGTCATCCACCCTTCACGAATTCGTGACAGATCTGCGAATCAACACTTCAGCAATACCGCAGCAACAGCTCTGCAATGGGGCTTTTGCGAAGGTGGCCCGAGCCTTGCTCTGAAGCAGGTTGTACAAAAACAACAAGATCGGAGAAGCCCAATGAACATTGCTGTTGAAAAACCGCTGCACACGCCGACTGCTCAGCTCGCGGCCTGGGTCGAAAACCTCGGTGAACGGCTCGCCCGGCGTGATGTGGACGGCGCTCTGGAGCTGTTTGGCGAAGAGTGTCACTGGCGTGACCTGCTACTGTTCAGCTGGAACCTGGTGACCCTGGAAGGCAAGCCGGCCATCCGCGACATGCTCGAAACACGCCTGGAGCAGACGCGTCCTCAACAATTGAAACTGGAAGGTGAGGCGACGCTCAGTAACGGAATACTCGAAGGCTGGATCAGCCTGGAAACCGATGCGGGACGGGGCAAAGGCTATGTTCGCCTAAAAGAGGGCCTGTGCTGGACGCTGCTGACCACCATGCGCGAGCTCAAGGGTTTTGAAGAACCGAGCGGACGCCGCCGTCCAAAGGGGGCCAATCATGAACACGGCCATCCTGACAAACGCAACTGGCTGGAACGCCGTCGTGATGAAGAGGCCTCGTTAGGCATCACCACCCAACCTTACTGCCTGATCGTGGGCGGCGGTCAGGGCGGGTTGGGGCTCGCAGCGCGGCTCAAGCGCATGGGTGTGCCTACTTTGATCGTCGACAAAGCCGAGCGCCCGGGTGATCAGTGGCGCAGTCGCTACAAGTCGCTGTGCCTGCACGACCCTGTCTGGTACGACCACATGCCTTACCTGCCCTTCCCCGACCACTGGCCCGTCTTCACCCCAAAAGACCAGATTGGCGACTGGCTGGAAATGTACACCAAAGTCATGGAACTCAATTATTGGCCGCGCACAGAATGCGAGAGCGCAAGCTTTGACGAGCAAAGCGGTACCTGGACGGTTCAAGTGCTGCGCGACGGCGAGCCCATGACTTTACAGCCTGCCCAGTTGATCCTTGCCACCGGCATGTCTGGCGTGCCCAATGTCCCGCAATACCCGGGTGCCGAAACGTTCCTTGGCCAGCAGCATCATTCCAGCCGACACCCCGGCGCAGACGCCTGGCGCGGCAAGCACGCAGTGGTCATAGGGGCCAACAACTCGGCACACGATATCTGCGCCGACCTGGTGGAGAACGGTGCGCAGGTCACCATGGTGCAACGCTCCAGCACCCACATCGTGCGCTCCGACAGTCTGATGGATCTCGTCTTCGGCGGGCTCTACTCCGAAGACGCCCTGGAAACGGGTTTGACCACGGACAAGGCAGACCTGCTGTTCGCCTCGATCCCCTACAAGGTCATGCCGGGCTTTCATAAACCCATCTTCGATGCGATCAAGGAACGTGACAAAGACTTCTACGAGCGCCTGGCCAAAGTCGGTTTCATGCTCGATTTCGGTGACGACGAGTCTGGCCTTTTCATGAAGTATGTTCGCCGTGGATCTGGTTACTACATCGACGTCGGCGCCTGCGAGTTGATCGCCAATGGCACGATCAAGCTCAAGAGCGCACCCGGCCTGGGTGTCGAGCGTATCGAAGCAGACGCCGTCATCCTCAACGATGGCACCCGGCTACCGGCAGATCTGATCGTTTATGCCACGGGCTATGGCTCAATGAACGGTTGGGCGGCGAAGCTGATTTCCCAGGAAGTCGCTGACAAGGTCGGCCGCTGCTGGGGCTTGGGTTCCGGCACCACGAATGATCCGGGCCCGTACGAGGGTGAACTGCGCAACATGTGGAAGCCGACACAGCAGCAAAACCTCTGGTTTCATGGAGGCAACCTGCATCAGTCACGGCATTATTCGCTGTATCTGGCCCTGCAGTTAAAAGCGCGCTTCGAAGGTATCGACGCAGCCGTCTATAACCTTGCCAAGAGCCACCATACTGGCTGAGTCACATGGCGCCTGGCCTTTGGTTGGGCGCCGCTTCAGGTCGAATCGGACTTGCCAGTATCAACCGCCCTACCCTTGGCTCAACACCACATCCAGCGCCATGCGCGCGTCTTCGAGCTGTACCAGTGTGGCCTGGCGCGCGCCCAAAGCATCGCGGCTTTCGATTGCGGTCAAAATTGCCTTGTGCCGTGGCAGGGCAAGTTCGTGCAGGTTGGGTCGACGGTTGGAGTGCTTCATGGCTTCGCGCAAGGCCAATGACAGCATGTTGCACAAGTTGGCCAGCAAGTCGTTGTGAGTTGCGTCGGCAATCCGGCTGTGAAAGTCCAGGTCGGGTTGCAGCAGCTCTTCAGGGCTGGAGGCACTTTCCATGCGTTGGTAGGCTTCTTGAATCGATGCCACATCTTCTGCAGTTGCATGCTGGGCTGCGAGCGCTGCCACGGCGGGCTCGATAATGCTGCGCACGGTGGTCAGCAAGCCAAAAAATTCATTTTGGGGCGAGGCCTGCAGCAACCAGTGCAACACATCAGGATCGAGCATGTGCCACTCGCGGCGTGGTTTGACCACGGTACCCACGCGCGGCTTGGAGTACACCAGGCCTTTGGCAACCAGGACCCGGGTGGCTTCGCGCAAGACCGGGCGGCTGACCGCATATTCTGAGCAGAGCAATGCTTCGGCGGGCAGTTTGTCGTCGGATTTGAAACGCCCGGAGACAATCTGCAGGCCGAGTTCCTGAACGATGCGCGTATGCATGCTTTTGCGGTCGGAGGGCTGACGATAATCCATGGGGCGCGGGGCGATCCTTTCGATTCAAAGCGCGGATCATAGCAGGCGCGGGTTGATTCGCGCCCGCTCTGATTGTCATGGCGGGTTCGCTTTGCCGGTGTCGCCACTTAGTGGGAATGACGGGGTACTTCCGATCCTCGGCAGCCCACCAGGAAATCGAAATCGCAGCCTTGGTCGGCCTGCATGACATGGTCGATGTATAACTGGCGATAACCGCCAATCAACAGGTTTTTGGGCGGCTCGATATCAGCCAGGCGAGCGGTCAGTTCGGCATCGGAGATATCCAGGTGCAGGCGTCCGCTAGCGCAATCCAGTTCAATCCAGTCACCTTCCTGCACGGCTGCCAGTGGTCCACCGGCTGCGGCTTCCGGAGCCACGTGCAGCACCACCGTGCCGTACGCCGTTCCGCTCATGCGGGCATCGGAAATGCGCACCATATCGGTCACGCCCTGAGCCAGTAGCTTGGCGGGCAGGCCCATGTTGCCCACTTCGGCCATGCCCGGGTAACCCTTTGGCCCACAGTTCTTCATCACCAGAATCGAGTCGGCAGTGACCGCCAGTTCAGGGTCATTGATGCGGGCCTTGTACATGTCGAAGTTCTCGAATACCACGGCCTGTCCGCGATGCTTCATCAGGGCCGGGGTCGCAGCGGATGGTTTGAGTACCGCGCCCAGAGGCGCCAGGTTGCCGCGCAATACGCAGATACCGCCGTCGGCGACCAGCGGGTTATCGATTGCCCGGATGACTTCGTCGTCGCCATAGATCGGTGAGTTTTTAACGTTCTCCCACAAACTCTTGCCGTTGACGGTCAACGCTTCCGGATTCGGGATCAGGCCGTTCTCACCCAGGCGCCGCAGCACGGCCGGCAGGCCTCCGGCATAGTAGAACTCTTCCATCAGGAAGCGGCCCGACGGCTGCAAGTCCACCAGGGTCGGAGTGCCCCGGCCTATGCGGGTCCAGTCATCCAGCTCCAGGTCCACGCCAATCCGTCCGGCGATGGCCTTGAGGTGAATCACGGCGTTGGTCGAACCGCCAATGGCGGCATTGACCCTGATCGCATTTTCAAAGGCTTCCCGGGTCAAAACCTTGGACAGGCGCAAATCCTCGCGGATCATCTCGACGGCGCGCATGCCCGACATATGGGCCAGTACGTAGCGGCGCGAATCCACCGCCGGGATGGCTGCGTTATGGGGCAGCGAGGTCCCCAGCGCTTCTGCCATGCAGGCCATGGTCGAAGCCGTGCCCATGGTGTTGCAGGTGCCCGCCGAGCGCGACATGCCGGCCTCGGCCGAGAGGAATTCGTCGAGGCTGATGGTGCCGGCTTTATAGGACTCGTGCATCTGCCAGACGATGGTGCCGGCGCCGATGTCCTTGCCTTTGTGCTTGCCGTTCAGCATCGGGCCACCGGTGACCACAATGGCCGGGACATCGCAGCTGGCCGCGCCCATCAACAGCGCCGGGGTCGTTTTGTCGCAACCGGTCAACAGCACCACCCCATCGATCGGATTACCGCGAATGGCTTCTTCCACATCCATGCTCGCCAGATTGCGCGTCAGCATGGCGGTAGGTCGCAGATTGGATTCGCCGTTGGAAAACACCGGGAACTCGACCGGGAAGCCACCCGCCTCGATGACACCACGTTTGACGTGCTCGGCGATGGTCCGAAAGTGAGCATTGCAAGGCGTCAGTTCCGACCAGGTATTGCAGATGCCGATGATGGGCTTGCCCTGGAACTGATGATCGGCAATGCCCTGGTTCTTCATCCAGCTGCGGTACATGAAGCCGTTTTTATCAGCGCTGCCAAACCATTGGGCGGAACGTAAGGGAGGACATTTGTCGGACATGTTGGCGGTCTCTTATTGTATGACTAATTATTTTCCGTACCGCTAAATTAGCCTTAAAAAAGCCAATGTGGAAGAGTTGTTGGCTAAATAGTAATACTATATAGTCGTTTTCACTGAGAGCTGATCCTGGCGAAAACCCGCTTGAGGCCACTCCAGAGGTTCCATAACAAAAACAATGGGAGACCGTCTCATGAGCCAGGAACTCCGGCTTATTCGCCGCATCACGCTTAAACTCATTCCGTTTCTGATCCTGCTGTACCTGATTGCTTACGTCGATCGCTCGGCGGTGGGCTTTGCCAAGCTGCACATGGGCGCTGATATCGGCATTGGCGATGCAGCCTATGGCCTGGGCGCGGGCCTGTTTTTCATCGGCTATTTCCTGATAGAAATCCCCAGCAACCTGATGCTCGAGCGTTTCGGCGCTCGGCGCTGGTTTGCCCGGATCATGCTCACCTGGGGCGCCATTACCATTGGGATGGCCTTTGTGCAGGGACCGCACAGCTTCTATGTGATGCGTTTCCTGCTGGGGGTCGCCGAAGCGGGATTCTTTCCTGGCGTGCTGTACTACATCACCCAATGGTTCCCGGTCCGCCATCGCGGCAAGATCCTGGGGCTGTTTATCCTGTCGCAACCTATCGCCATGATGATCACCGGGCCCGTGTCCGGCGGCTTGCTGGGCATGGATGGCATCCTTGGTCTGCAGGGTTGGCAATGGCTGTTCATTGTGATCGGCATGCCCGCCATTCTGTTGACCTGGCCCGTACTGCGTTACTTGCCGGACGGCCCGCAACAGGTCAAGTGGATGGATCAGGGTGAAAAGGACTGGCTGCAAGGCGAGCTGGAAAAGGACTTGCAGGCCTACGGCCAGACCCGTCATGGCAACCCGTTGCACGCGTTGAAAGACAAGCGCGTGTTGCTGCTTGCGCTGTTCTATCTACCCGTCACCCTGAGCATTTACGGGCTGGGGCTGTGGCTGCCAACGTTGATTAAACAGTTTGGCGGCAGTGACTTGAGCACCGGGTTCGTGTCTTCGGTGCCCTATGTCTTCGGCATTATCGGCTTGCTCATCATTCCTCGCAGTTCCGACCGCCTCAATGATCGCTATGGCCACCTGGCAGTGCTCTATGTGCTGGGCGCCATCGGACTGTTCTTCAGCGCCTGGCTGACGGTCCCGATGCTGCAACTGGCGGCCTTGAGCCTGGTGGCGTTCTCGTTGTTTTCCTGTACCGCCATCTTCTGGACATTGCCGGGACGCTTCTTCGCCGGTGCCAGTGCCGCCGCGGGCATTGCCCTGATCAACTCGGTGGGCAACCTGGGTGGCTACATCGGACCGTTTGTGATCGGCGCGCTCAAGGAATACACCGGCAACCTGGCCTCGGGCTTGTACTTCCTGTCCGGGGTGATGCTGTTCGGCCTATTCCTGACGTTCGTGGTGTATCGCACCCTCGAACGCATACACGTGCTCCAGCCGAGCGAATTTGCCGCCAGCGCCCGCGCGGCGACTCATCTTTAATCAAGGGACTTCCGTTATGCGTTTAGTACAATTTGAACTCAACACCGGCGAGCGCCGAGTCGGCCTGGTAGACGGTGACCTGGTACGTGAAGTGCTGGGGGCCAACAGCGTGCGTGATCTGGCCCTCGCGGCCATCGAAGCGGGTGTGAGCCTGGCACAGCAGGTCGACCAGCAAGGCCTGGGCATTGCCCATGACTACCCGGCGTTGTTGGCCGAGTTGCGCATCCTCCCCCCTCTGGATCATCCGGACCCGGCCCATATGCTGATCAGCGGTACGGGCCTGACCCACCTGGGCAGCGCATCTGCGCGGGATAAAATGCATCAGCAGGCCGGTGACGAAGCGGCCTTGACCGACACCATGCGCATTTTCAAATGGGGAGTGGAAGGCGGAAAGCCCGCCGCCGGTCAGGCGGGCGTGCAACCGGAATGGTTCTACAAGGGAGATGGCAGCATCGTCGTACGGCCGGGAGCTGCCTTCCCACTGCCACCGTTTGCCGAAGACGCAGGCGAGGAGCCGGAAATCGGAGGCCTGTATGTCATCGGCCACGACGCAAAACCTTATCGACTGGGGTTCGCGGTAGGTAATGAGTTCTCCGATCACGTGATGGAACGCAAAAACTACCTGTACCTGGCTCATTCCAAATTGCGCAGCTGCTCCTTTGGTCCGGAACTGCGGGTCGGCGCATTGCCCCAGTATTTGTCGGGCCGCAGCCGAATCCTGCGCGACGGCGAGGTGCTATGGGAAAACGAGTTTCTGAGTGGCGAAGCCAACATGTGCCACAGCCTGGAAAACCTTGAATATCATCACTTCAAGTACAGCCAGTTCCTGCGTCCAGGTGATGTGCATATCCACTTTTTCGGCACGGCGACCTTGTCGTTTGCCGACGGCATTCGCACACAGCCGGGAGATCGCTTCGAAATCAGCCAGGCCGATTTCGGCGCGCCGTTGATCAACGGTATCGCCCCGGTCGACGGGGTGTTCGCGCCCGGCGGCATGGGCACACTTTAAAGGAGCGCCCCCGAGGAAACCCCTTGGCCGTAGCTGCGCCGCAGGGCAATCAGGCCTGGGACAGGATGCAATCCAGCAAGCCCGGGAAGCGCTGATTGAGCTCCTGCGCGCGCAGTGAGTTCATGTGCGTGGTGCCGACATTTCGCGTATGAACAAGCCCCGCGTCGCGCAAGACCCGGAAGTGATGGGACATGCTGGACTTGGGCCGACCGCCGTCCAGCTCGCCGCACGAGGCTTCAGCGACGCCCGCAAGGTAGCGGACAATCTCGAAACGGACGGGGTCGCTCAGGGCGTAAAGCAAACGCTCGAGAATGAAGTCAGATGGAACGGGATGTTTGAAGGTACGCATGTGTCGATGATAACGAAGGCTTTTAATGAATGCCATATTTCGATTACTATCGAACAAGCGAATCAATCTACCGGAGCCTGCACATGTCTGCCCTGTTCGAACCGTACACCTTAAAAGACGTCACCTTGAGAAACCGCATTGCCATTCCGCCGATGTGCCAGTACATGGCAGAGAACGGCATGGTCAATGACTGGCATTTGGTCCACCTGGCCGGTCTTGCACGGGGCGGCGCTGGCCTGGTTGTGGTCGAGGCGACGGCCGTTTCCCCGGAAGGACGTATCACCCCCGGATGCGCAGGCATCTGGAGCGATGCCCATGCCCAGGCTTTTGTGCCTATGGTAAAGGCGATCAAGGATGCCGGTTCTGTGCCCGGTATTCAGATCGCGCATGCCGGGCGCAAAGCCAGCGCCAACCGCCCCTGGGAAGGCGATGATCACATCCCTGAAGGCAATCCTCAGGGTTGGCAGACTATTGCGCCCTCGCCTGTCGCGTTCGGCGCCAATCTGCCTAAAGTCCCCAAGCAAATGTCCCTTGAAGACATTGCCCGCGTGCGCCAGGACTTCGTGGATGCGGCACGTCGTGCCCGTGATGCCGGTTTTGAATGGATCGAGCTGCACTTTGCGCACGGCTACCTGGGCCAGAGTTTCTTCTCCGAGCACTCCAACCAGCGTACCGATGAGTACGGTGGCAGCTTTGAAAACCGCAGCCGATTCCTGCTTGAGACGCTGGCCGCTGTGCGCGAGGTATGGCCGGAGAATCTTCCGCTCACTGCGCGCTTCGGGGTCATCGAGTACGACGGGCGTGATGAGCAAACCCTGGCTGAATCGATCGAGTTGGCGCGACGTTTCAAAGACGGTGGGCTTGACCTGTTGAGCGTCAGTGTAGGTTTCACCATCCCGCAAACCAATATCCCGTGGGGCCCTGCCTTCCTGGGCCCGATCGCCGAACGGGTGCGTCGTGAGTCGGGTCTGCCAGTGACTTCTGCATGGGGCTTTGGTACCCCGCAGCTGGCAAACGCCGCTATCGAATCTCGCCAGCTGGACCTGGTGTCCGTGGGCCGGGCGCACTTGGCGGATCCGCACTGGCCGTACTTTGCAGCCAAGGAACTGGGGGTTGAAAAGGCCTCGTGGACACTCCCTGCGCCCTACGCACACTGGCTTGAACGCTACAGATAAGTTCGATTCCAGCCTCTGTGGGAGCGGGCTTGCTCGCGATATGCCTGGCAGACCGCGTCGTCTGGATCGCAGGCAAGCCAGCTCCCACAGGTCTTGTGTTAGACACAAAAGCTGGATTGTCTGTGGGAGCGGGCTTGCTCGCGATGGCATCACCTCGATGTGCCTGGCAGACCGCGTCGTCTGCATCGCAGGCAAGCCAGCTCCCCCATGCCCCGCCGCAATTCAACTATTCGTCGAGTTCATTCTCAAGCTTCAAAGCTCGCTTCCAGCTGTCCAGTTCCGCCAGACGCTGCAGGTAAGCCTGCAGATGAGGGTACTGCGCCCCGCACTTCATCTGCTCGACCACCGTGATGGCAACGAAGGCCAGCATGAAGTCAGCCCCTGACAATGTGTCCCCCACAATGAAGGTTCTGTTGGCAAGCGCACTGTCCAGAAACCCCAGGACCTTATCAAACTCAGTCCGGGTATAGCCGTCCAGGAACTTGAGCTGAGTCCCGGCATTGATCTCAAACTGAGTAAACAGTTTGAGTAGCACCGGCACCATCGCCGAGCTTTCCGCAAAGTGAATCCATTGCAGGTACTGAAGATAATCCGGTGAGCTGAACGCAGGTTCCAGCCGGGGCGCAAACCGGCGGATCAGGTATTCGACGATGGCGCCGGATTCAACCAGCACATGCCCGTCGAGCTCAATCACCGGTGACTTGCCCAGCGGGTGAATGTTTTTCAATGAGGCCGGGGCGAGACGAGTGGCTGGGTCGCGCTGATAGCGAATCAGGGTGTAAGGCTCTCCCATTTCTTCAAGCAGCCAAAGAATACGCAGCGATCGGGACGCGTTGAGGTGGTGAAGTGTGATCATGAAGACTCTCTCTGATGAGGGGGCACCCGGGGCGTACGAACGTTTCAGCCTGCCCGGGCGCCATGCGCGGTTACTTCAATTGGGCGACAAGTGCTTTGGCAACGCCTTCGGAACTGGCGGGGTTCTGGCCAGTGACCAGCTTGCCATCTTCGATGACAAAGGGAGCCCAGTCCGGCCCTTTTTCATAAAATCCGCCCAGGCTCTGGAATTCATCTTCGATCAGAAAGGGCACGACATCGGTCAGCTCTACTGCAGCTTCCTCGCCATTGGTGAATCCGGTGACTCGGCGCCCTTTAACCAGCGGTGCGCCGTCAGCGGCCTTGACATGACGCAGGACCCCGGGCGCATGACAGACAAAACCAATGGGCTTGCCAGATCGCTCGAAGGACTGGATAAGCTCGATGGACGTCTTCGACTCGGCCAGATCCCACAGCGGTCCATGACCGCCAGGGTAGAACACGGCGTCAAAATCTTTACTGTTGACGGTATCCAGCTTGACGGTATTCGCCAAAGCCCGCCGGGCATCAGGATCCGCGTTGAAACGGTGGGTCATGTCCGTCTGGAAATCCGGCAACTCACTCTTTGGGTCCAGGGGTGGCTGACCACCGGCTGGCGACGCCAGAACCACCTCGGCCCCCGCATCCTTGAAGAGGTAGTAAGGCGCTGCGAACTCTTCAAGCCAGAATCCTGTTTTCAAGCCCGTATCCCCGAGTTGATCGTGGGACGTTAGAACCATCAGAACTTTCATGTCTTAGCCCTCATTGCTGCGGTTTGGCCTTTGGCAACGTGATCTGCCTCGGGTTTATGCTGGTTGCACTGTCTTGACTATGTACGACCACCGTTTTTTGAATACGTGCAACACGAAAACCGCCACTCAAGAAACGCGAATCACTGTGCCCCGGTGTCACGCAGCAACTGCACGATAGCGGTCTGACCGCGTTCCTGCGCGTGTTGCAACGGGCTCACGCCCTTGTCGTCAGGCAGGTTCAGGTCTGCACCGGCCTCGATCAACTGGCTGACAATCTGTTGATGTGCCGGTCCGCCGTCTGAGAGCACGATGGCTTCCATCAAACAGGTCCAGCCCAGGCGATTGACATGGTTCATGTCAACGCCTGCCGCGATCAGCAGGCGCACCGTTTCAACATGGCCGCGCTCGCACGCCGGGATCAAGGCGGTGCCGCCATAGCGGTTGGTGCTTTTCAGGTCGGCACCATGGGCCAAGGCAAGCTGGAGAATTTCATTTCGCCCGCTCGCCCCGGCCAACAGATAAGGGCTGTCCTGGATCAGGTTCTTCTGGTTAACGTTGGCACCGGCTTCGATCAGTGCCCTGGCGATCTCTATCTGGTTCTCACGCGTTGCAAGCAGCAGCGCACTGCTGCCATCGAGCGAACGGTCATCGAGCTTCGCACCTTCAGTGATCAGTTGCTGCACCCTGCCCAGCTCACCGTTTCTCACGGCGTCAAGGAGTGTCTTGTCGCTTGCCATCACTACTCCAGTCATCAACAGTGCGACCGTCAACAGGCCGTATTTAAGCGTCCGGGAACCCATGTCACGCCCTCCAGAAAATCCATGAGAAACCAGTATGGTCAGGGCGCCAGGTATTCGGAAATTAAATATGCCCATGCTTTTCAGTGGCTTTGTGCATGGTCCTGCTGAGGACTAGAAGTTCTGTTTATAGATTTTCCCGCCTTTCATGATCATGCTGATATTGATCTGCGGGTCCTCCAGAAAGGCCAGGCTTACCGTGGGATCGCCTTCGACAACCAGCAGATCTGCCAATGCACCGGCCTCTATCCGGCCAACTTTACCGGGATAAGGATTGCGCGCTCCCGACAGCCCCAAAAGCTCTCCATTGATCTTTGTCGCCATGTTTGCAACGTCGTGCGCGGCGTAAAACCGGGTCAACTTCGCCAGTTGTCTTCCCTGGGTCGGTGTCTTTAGCGGATTGAATAAAATATCAGTCCCCCAGGCCGTTTTTATATTGAAGCGCTGGGCAAACTCATAGGCTTTCGCGGTGCCCTCGGCCACCACGCGCTGACGCTCTCGGCGCACAGGATCTGGATAAACATTGGCATCTTCATCCTGCAGAAAAGGCTGAAGGCTCCACCAGATATCGTGGTCTGCCATCATGCGCACGGTTTCTTCATCAGCCAGTTGGCCGTGTTCGATCGATTTCACACCGGCGCGAATGGCACGCTGGATACTTCTGGGCGTGTACGCATGCACCATCACATAGGTGCCCCAATCGGCAGCCGCTTCAACCGCCATTCTTAATTCTGACTCCATAAACTGGGTGCTATCGAGATGATCATAAGCAGAAGCCACGCCGCCACCGGCCATCAATTTTAACTGTGAGGCCCCGAGCATGAGCTGCTCTCTTGCCCGCCTGAGCACTTCGGCATCGCCATCGGCGATGGCGGCAGCACCCAGTTGTTCGGTAACGCTCAGTGACCTGAGAGAGCTGCGGGGAATCTCGGATCGCATCCTGAAATCACCGTGGCCCGAAGTCTGTGAAATCATGGCGCCGGATGGATAAATACGTGGCCCCGGGATAACGCCCTCATCAATTGCACGCTTCAAGGCAAACGAAGGTCCACCAGGATCGCGCACCGTCGTAAAGCCGCGCATCAAGGTGCTTTCTGCTTCGCGGGCGGCGACTAAATGGATATAGCCCGGGTCTGCACTCATCGCATCAAGTTGCGTGATGCCCGCCAACGTAGTGTGCCAATGGGCATCAATCAGTCCCGGCATCACCACCCTTCGCCCGCAATCGATAACCACGGCCCCTTCGACATCCGTATTGGCGGGTAGCAGGGAGTCGATCACGCCAGCCTTGATCAGGATGGAGACGTTATCGTCAAGCACAGCGCTACCGTTGAATAAACGAAGATTCTTGAGCAATACAGTGCTCACGCCGGACTCAGCGTTCGTGCCCTGTCCTGAAGTACTTGAGGTGCGCACTTCTGACAGCGGTGAAACTTTGGGCTTGATCCCGCTATAGACGTCACGTCGAGACAGATCGAGCATCATCCTGGCGTGAAAATCCTGTATGTCCGGCGAGCTACAGGTGCACAGGTCATGGGCTTCAAGCTCAACACGATGACTGGGTGTAAAGCGCGAACAAGCCGTTGCAGATTTATGCCTCATAGCGAGCGTTCCGTAAGCATTTTCAGGAACAGAGACTATAGATCGGATTAAAAACGCTGATCGAAAAACGGCAGGCACACTGAAAATCCTTGGCGACGTGGCCCAAGGATTGGCTTCGGTGAAGGGGGAGCACGCTTTCCCTTAGAGTGATATCAGGTGTTTGAGCGGGTGGTAGCCCGTTTTCAGGGTGGCCGCGACGTCGAGAATCGCCTTCTCGATGCCATTTAAATGAATGCACGTCAGCTCGATCGCGGCGCCCTGGTTGCCAGCCTCGATGAACTCGATCAGGCGCAAATGCTCATCGTCGCGACAGGCTTCGTGGCTGTCATCATCGAGCGCGGCGGCATACAGCGAGGCGCGGGAAATCAGCTTCTGGAACCAGTCCAGCAACACCGGGTTGTTCAGGCTACGGGCAAGCTTGATGTGGAACTCGCCGAGCAAATGAATCAACCGTTCGTGGTCGCCATTTCGGTGCGCCTCATCCTCCAGCAACAGGTGATCGCGCAAGTCGCGGGTCACGGCTGTGTCGCGCCGGCGACAGAGTTCGCTGACGATACCGATCTCGACCAGGCGCCGGGTTTCGAACAGCGAACGGATCTCTTCGTCACTCGGTAGAGATACGGATGCACCTTTATTGGGCTCTGTGGTGACCAGTCCATCGGCCTCCAATTGCTTGAGCGCGGCACGAACCGACGTTCGGCTCACGTTAAAAAGTTCGGCCAGGGAGGCCTCGCCCAGCTTCATTCCCGGCCGTAACGAACGCTTGCTGATCGCCTCGTAAACCCCTTGATAGACGCGGTCGACCGTGGTTTCGAGTTTCTTCTCGGTCATCTCAACACTCCTTTAGCGCAAAACAACCGGCCCCAGGCGATGAGCAGCCTTAAAAAAAGGGGGTTGCACGGGCAGATTAATCCGGCTATCTCTAGATTGCATCCAGACATTGCATACAATAATTAGAGGAATGCACCATTATGGGTCATCCAGTCGCAATTGAAGTGCGTAACGTCTCCAAACGGTATTCCGACGATCCGGGGCTGGCTCCAGCCCTCGACAACGTTTCAGTCGACATTGCCGACAATGAGTTCTTTACCCTGTTGGGACCTTCGGGCTGTGGCAAAACCACCTTGCTGCGCACCATCGCCGGTTTCGAGCATGTGAGCGACGGGGAGATCCGTCTCGCGGGCGAACCGGTCAATGACTTGCCGCCGTTCAAGCGCCGGGTCAACACGGTCTTCCAGAGCTACGCGCTGTTTCCCCACATGAGTGTCGCGCAGAATATAGCCTTCGGCCTTGAGATGCAGGGCCTTGATCATAAACTCATTCCCAAGCGTGTCGATGAGATGCTCGCGCTGGTGCAAATGCAGCACCTGGCCAAGCGCAAACCTGCCGAGTTGTCCGGCGGGCAGCAGCAGCGGGTCGCCCTTGCCCGGGCCCTGGCCCCCAAACCCAAAGTACTGCTGCTGGACGAACCGTTGTCGGCGCTGGACCTCAAGCTGCGCAAGGAGATGCAGGTCGAACTCAAGCGCGTGCAGAAGGAAGCCGGGATCACCTTTATCTTCGTGACCCACGATCAGGAAGAAGCCTTGACCCTGTCTGACAGGATTGCCGTGATGTCCGCTGGCAAGATCCTGCAGATCGGTACGCCCAATGACATCTACGAGCGGCCGCAGCACCAGTTCGTCGCCCAGTTCATCGGCGATATCAATTTCCTGCCGGGGCATCTGAAACGTGGCCAGCAGAACGAAAACCTCTTTGTGCCAACCGGCATGCCGGTGGAAATCCCCTGCCCGGCCCAGGGCTTTGACGGCGCAAGAGTGCAACTGGCGTTCCGCCCGGAGCGCTCGCAACTGGTTGATCCGCAGCAGCCCCACCATTTGCGCGGCGTGATCGAAGCCGTCCTGTATGTCGGCACCGCGACGCTCTATCAGTGCCGGTTGAACAACGACATCAAGGTCATGCTGCGCGAAAACAACGAAGGCCTTAACCGCGGGCGTGTGGTCGGTGATCGCGTTGCGGTCAACCTGCCACCCCATGCCTGCCTGTTGATGGAGGCTTGAGATGAGCGTCAGCAGCACTTCCCCCGCTCTCAACCGTGCGCTGTTGCTCAGCCCGGTGGTTCTGACGTTACTGGCACTGATCGCCATTCCGCTCGGCATCATGGGCTACATCAGCCTGCTGCCGCGCAACGTGTACGGCGGCGTCGACTGGCAGGCCAACTGGCAATTGCAAAGCTACGTGCAGCTGTTTTTCCAGGAAGGTTTCGACGGTGAAAAGGAGCTCAACTGGGTGTACGCCCAGGCGCTGCTGCGCTCGGTGTTCCAGGCCGGCGGCACCACGTTGTTGTGTTTTCTGTTCGGCTTCCCGGTGGCGCTGTGGATGTCCAGCCTGACCCCGCGTCGGCGCAACCTCATGGTCTTGCTGATCACCATTCCGTTCTGGACTAACCTGCTGATCCGCAACTACGCATGGCTGATCATTCTGCGCGAGCACGGGTGGGTCGCCCAGAGCCTCAATGCCCTGTTCCCCCAGGCTGGCGGCATCACCCTCCTCTACAACGACTTCGCCGTCAGCGTCGGGCTGGTCTACAGCTTTCTGCCGTTCATGATTCTGCCGATCTACTCGACCCTGGAAAAACTCGACTGGCGCCTGGTAGAAGCGGCCTACGACCTCGGAGCCAACCGCTGGCACGCGCTCAAGCGGATCATTCTGCCGCTGTCGATGCCCGGCGTGATTGCCGGTGCACTGCTGGTGTTTGTGCCGAGCCTCGGTGCATTCATCACCCCGGCGATTCTCGGTGGTGGCAAGACGTTGATGATTGGCAACCTGATCCAGCAACAGTTCGGCACTGCCCGTAACTGGCCGCTGGGCAGTTCGCTGTCGTTCCTGTTGCTGGGGATCCTGCTGCTGTCGCTGATGCTCTACGCCCTCTATACCCGCAGCACCGCCAAGACTCTACGTCGGGGAGCCACCGCATGATCGCCCTGCACCTGAAAAAACTGCCGCTGACCCGCGAAGTCAGCCTGTTGATCCTTGCGTACCTGTACGTGCCGATCTTTGTGCTGATCGCGTACAGCTTCAATGCCAACCGCTCCGCCACGGTCTGGACCGAGTTTTCGTTCGCCTGGTACGGACGAATTCTGGCCAACCCGTCAATTCAGACCGCGGCACTGAACTCGATCATCGTTGCGAGCATTGCCACGGTCTGCGCCACAGCCATTGCGCTGCTCGCCGCGCTGGCGACGTATCGGCCGTTCTACGGGCAGAAAGTGGTCGAGGGCGGGATCAACCTGCCGCTCATCCTGCCGGAGATCGTTACCGCGGTCGCCACGTTGCTGCTGTTCATGGCGCTGGGGATCAAGCTCGGTTTGCTGACCGTGATCGTGGCGCATATCGGCTTCTGCATCCCGTTTGCCTACCTGCCGATTCGCGCTCGCTTGAATGACCTGGACAAAAGCCTGCTGGAAGCGGCCAACGACTTGTACGCCAACCCGTGGCAGGTGTTTCGCCGGGTGACCTTGCCGCTGCTGTGGCCGGCGGTGTTGTCCGGGTCGGTACTGGCATTCGTGGTCAGCCTCGACGATTTCATCATGACGTTCTTCGTGGCAGGGCCTGGTTCGACGACCTTGCCGGTGTACATCTTCTCGGCGATCAAGGCCGGCGTGACGCCGGAGATCAACGCAATCTCGACCCTGATGCTGGTGATTTCCATCGTGCTGGTGGTGCTGGCCTTCTGGCTGGGACAACGCGGCAAACAACAATGAGTCTGGAGCCTGCTGTCATGAATAAGAAGAGCATGAAATTGAAACGTCTTGGTTACGGCGTCGCCGGCCTGGCCCTCAGTTGCTTCACCGTTTTTGCCGCACAGGCCGATGAGCCCAAGGAGTTGTTTTTCTACAACTGGACCGATTACTACCCGGTCGACCTGCTGGCCAAATTTGAAAAGGAGACCGGCATCAAGGTCACCATGGACGGCTACGACAGCAACGAAACCCTGCTCGCCAAGTTGCAGGCCGGTGGCGCGGCGTATGACGTGATCGTGCCGTCGCAATCGATCATGCGCACCCTGATCAACCAGGACTTGCTGCTGGAAATCGACACCCCGACCCTGCCCAACTTCCAGTACGTCAAACCGGCGTTCCGCGACCCGAGCTTCGACCCTGGCCGCAAATTTTCGGCGCCTTACTTGTGGGGCACCACGGGGTTTTCCTATGACAGCGCGCGGGTCCCCGGCGGCAAGCTGGACGACTCATGGAAAGAGTTCTTCGAACCGCGCAAGGAACTCCAGGGCCAACTCGCCGCCCTCGACACCTCCAGCAGCGTGATCAATGCAGCCAGCCATTACCTGGGCGTCGACGAATGCACCGAAAACCCCCAGGACGCCAAGCGCATCCTGGAATTGCTGCAAAAACAGAAACCATTCCTGAAGATGTACAGCTCGGACAACACCGTGGACCGCATGGCCTCTGGTGAAGTGATCATGATGCAAAACTGGAACGGTTCCACCGCCCGCGCCACGCTGCAGAAGAGCAGCATCAAGTACGTGTACCCCCGTGAAGGCCTGGCGATGTTCCAGGACAACTTCGCCGTGCCAAAAAGCGCGCCACACCCCGGCAACGCCAAGATCTTCATCGACTGGATGATGAAGCCGGAAAACGCCGCTGCCGTGTCCAATGCCATCGCCTACGACAACGGCATTCAGAGCGAAAACCTGATCGACGCCAAATGGCGAGTGATGGATGCCATCAACATGCCCGAAGAGTTCGCCTCGCGCCTGCGCCCTGAAAAGGAATGCAGCAACAAGGCGCGGGAGCTGCAAGACCGGATCTGGTCCAAGCTCAAGGGCTGATCCAGAACCAGGGGGCCGCCTTCGCAAGCAAGACCGCGAAGAGGCCCCGTCAAACACCCTAGAAATCCAAGAGGTTTGCCATGAACCAACCCCGCTGGCTGCGCAACGTGCGGCCCTACGGCCTTGCTGCCCAAGACCTGCTTCTGGAGAACGGCCTGTTCAAGCAGCGGCGTCCAGCCTCCAGCACAGCGCTGACCGCCACCGATATTGACGGCCAACACCAACTCCTGACCCCGGCTCTGGTCGAAAGCCACGTTCATCTCGACAAAACCCTCTGGGGCCAGCCCTGGCACTCGAACAGCGCCGGGCCGACGCTCAAGGATTACATCGCCAACGAACGCCGCGTACTGCGCGAAGTCCAGAGCCCCATCGCCGAACGCGCCGGTGCGCTTCTGGAAAACTGCATTGCCCGTGGGTCGCTGACCATGCGCTGCCACGTCGACATCGATCCGGATTTCGGCCTGCGTCATGTAGAAGCCATGCAACAACTGCGCGAACGCTACCGTGACCTGATCGACCTGCAACTGGTGGTGTTCCCGCAAACCGGCCTGATCAGCCGCCCCGGCACCGCCGAACTGATGCGCGAAGCCATGGCGCTGGGCGTGGAAAACGTCGGTGGGCTCGACCCTTGCGGTATCGATAACGACCCCCTCGCCCAGCTCGACTTCGTGTTCAAGCTGGCCAGCGAATTCGACCGTGGGGTCGACATTCACCTGCATGACAAAGGTGAACTGGGCCTGTGGCAGATCGCGCTGATCGCCGATTACACCGAGCGCTACGGGCGTCAGGGCCGGGTGATGATCAGCCACGCCTATTGCCTGGGCATGTTGCCCTGGAGTCAGGTCCGGCCGGTGGCCGATCGTCTGGCCAGGCTGGGCATTTCGCTGATGAGTTCGGCCCCGGCCGATTGCGCGGTCCCGCCGTTCCTCGCGTTGCGCGAAGCCGGCGTCAACGTGTGCCTGGGTTCGGATGGTATTCGCGACGCCTGGTCGCCCATGGGCAACGGTGACATGCTGGAACGGGCGATGCTCCTGGCGTTCCGCTTTGACATGAACAAGGACGAGGAACTGGCAGCGGCCTTTGCCGCCGCCACAGTCAATGGCGCGCAAGCGCTGGGCTGTGTCGATTACGGGCTGGAGATCGGGCAACGGGCCGACTTCCTGTTGATGCCGGTGCAAACCCTCGGTGAAGCGGTGGTGGCGCGTCCGGTACGCCAGGTCTATCGCGGCGGCGAGTTGATCGCCTCGGGCGGTCGATTGCTGGACAGCCGTCTGTGAAGCGCGGGCCACGTGCAACGGTCGGCCTCAAAAGCAGCTGCGTGGTCGGCTTTGACGGCACGCAGCACGTGCTGTGGCGCGACGGCGAAGTGGTGTTCGAAGGCGCGCGCATTGTTTTTGTCGGGCGCGGTTATGCAGGTCCCGTGGATCAATGGATCGACTATGGCAATGCGTTGATCGGCCCGGGCTTCATCGACCTGGATGCCCTCGGGGACCTGGACTCCACCGTGCTGACCCTGGACAACGGCGATGAGTGCGATATGGGCCGGATGTGGTCCGAGGACTATCTGGCGAGCGGTCCGCGGGAGAGTTACAGCCCGGACGAAGAGGTTTTCAAGTACCGCTACGCCTTCACTCAGTTGATTCGCAACGGCATCACCACGGCCATGCCGATCACCTCGATGTATTACCGCCAGTGGGCCGAGACCTACGATGAAATGGCTGCGGTAGCGGGTGTGGCCGCTGAGCTGGGCCTGCGCACGTACCTCGGGCCTTGCTACATGAGCGGCATGAGTTACTGGCGCGCCGATGGAACCCTGGCCCATCACTGGGATGAAGCCCGAGGCCTGGCCGGGCTCGATGGGGCCGTGCGCTTTTTCGATGATTTCGACGGGGCACAGGACGGCTTGATTCGCGGGGCGTTGCTGCCTGATCGCATTCAAACCTGCACGCCCGCGCTGCTGCAACGGACCGCCGACCTGAGCCGGGCGCTGAACGCGCCCATGCGGCTGCACTGCTGCCAGGGGCTAGGCGAAGTCGAGATGGTCAAACAACTGCGCGGAGTTTCGCCGTTGGCCTGGCTGGAGCAACTGGGGCTGTTGACCCCGCGCAGTCTGCTGCCCCACGGCATTTACACCGAGGGTGATGACGACCTGCAACGGCTGGTGGACGGCGGTACCAGCCTGGTGCATTGCCCGGTGGTGTTTGCCCGGGATGGCGAGGCGTTGAACTCGTTTGGCCGTTACCGGGCCAAGGGGATCAACTTAGCCCTGGGCACCGACACCTGGCCAGCGGATTTGCTGGAGAACATGCGCCAGGGACTCAACATCGCCCGCCTGATGGAAGGCGGTGCATCGTTGACCAGCACGCTGGACCTGTATAACGCCGCCACGCTGGGGGGCGCCAAGGCTTTGGGGCGTGACGACATCGGCCGTCTGGCCCCGGGGGCGAAGGCCGATATCACCGTGTTCAGCCTGCGTGGCCTGCACCTAGGGCCGCTGTTCGACCCGCTGAAAAACCTGGTGCTGGCTGGTCGCGGTGATGACTGCATTGCCAGTTACATCAACGGGCGCTGCGTGATGCATGACGGTCAGGTCCAAGGGGCCGACTACCCTGCCCTGCAACGCCAGGCCCAACGACAATTCGATACACTGATGCGCAGCCACAGCTCCCGGGCCTTTGGCCAGCCGGACTGGAACACCCTGTTCAAACCGTCCATCCCCTACGCCGACAACTACAGCGCACATGCCCCGCTCAGCGCGATCGATCCTCTTCTCTAGAGATTTGTGCCTATGCAAAGCTTCGACTTCAGCACCCTGAGTGCCCGCGACAAATACAAGATCCTGATTGGCAGCGTGGTGCCTCGACCGATTGCGCTGGTGACGACCGTTGATGGCGAAGGACGTATCAATGCAGCCCCCTTCAGCTTCTTCAACGCGTTGTCTGCCGACCCGCCGATTCTGGCGCTGGGCGTGGAGAACTACGGCGACCTCAGCCCCAAGGACACCACGCGCAATATCCAGCTCAACCAGGAATTCACCGTCAATATTGTCAGCGATGCGTTGGTGGAAGCGATGAATGTCTGCGCCGTGCCCTTCGCCCCCGGTTTCGACGAACTGACCGCCGCCGGGCTCACGGCGATTGCCGGGACCACCGTCAAATGCCCGCGTATAGGCGAAGCCCCGGTGGCGTTGGAGTGTCGCCGGATGATGGCGCTGTCCATCGGGCAATCGCGGGAAATCATCTTTGGCGAAGTCCTGATGGCCCATGTACGGGACGAGCTGATTGACCCGCACACCCTGTACATCGACCAGTTGGGGCTTGATGCGATCGGGCGGATGGGCGGGCATGGGTATGCCCGTACCCGGGACTATTTCGACTTGCCGACGCGTTCGCTACAGGCCTGGACAGAGGCGCCGGGCGGTGGCGTGCGGTTTTGGCCACAGGCCAAATAGGTCTGTGAGGGTCAAAGGACGCTATAGATCCCGGCAACCACCTGCATCGTAGCGTCTTCGATCGATCCTTCGTTACGGCATAACAGCCAGCCCTGATCTGCCGCCGCCTGCTCGAATGCTTTCGTGCTCGCGACATGCTCTTGCAGCGCGTGCATCACCGTACTCCCCAGCCCGCGGGACCGTGCCGCCGCCCTCGCCCATGACATTTCAGGGGCGGTGACGACCCCGACATGCAGGTCTGGCACTTGCACGTTTCGATTCATGTTCAACTGCAGGATTTCTGCAAACGGGACTATCCGGCGAAACGCCGCATCAGACGGGTACCAGCGATCGATCAGGATGATGCAGTCTGGCGGCTGTTTGGTCACCACGTGCCGGGTTATCCAGGCTCGGCTGTCAGCGAGGCGCTCACACACGGCCAGCTCCAGATCCCGGCACGGATCTCTGGCGAGCCTGTTCACGAGGGCCATTGTTTCACCCCGGTAGGGATCGCTTTTTTTCTCGCACAGCCGGATCACCTTTTTGCTGTCTGCCCTCAGTACTTTCGTGACGGCTTCCAGCAGTGTGGTTTTGCCGGTCCCCTTGGGCCCATCCAATGCAACAAACAGCGGACGATTCATGTTCAGGCAACGATTGTTGTACGTTTCAGTCTGCCCGACCCGTTCGCCGGCAACGCTTGGCGCCACCAGGCGAATCGAGTGCAGGGCCCGTGAGCATGAGCCAGTAATGACGCCCTTCGCCCATACTCTCGGAGCATAGTAATCGACATCGGCGCCCGTGCAGGTTTTCACTCAACACTGGCGTGTTGCCAGGTCACTTCAGGCTGCGTTTGAGCTCGGCAATATGCTGCGGGCCGATACCACAGCATCCGCCGATCATGCTTGCCCCTCTGTGTTGCCAATCCTTGGCCCACTCCAGGTAGCCCAGGGGATCGAGGTCTTCGCGCAGCTCGTCCAGGCCGTCATTCGCCGTCGCTTCCTTCGGTTGCGGCGGGAAGGCATTGGCGTAGACACCAATGGCGATGTCGGCACCCAAACGCTCGGTAATGGCTCGCGCCACATCCACGGCAGCACCGATCACTTCCGGCTGGCTGCAGTTGAACAACACCGCGGCAACCCCCATTCCTGCGACCGCTTCGATGGCGTCGGCCACGGGTTCGCCTGAACGCAGGCGAGGCTCTCCGTCAGTCTCTTCATCCTGAAGGGTAAAGGATACCCAGAATGGCTTGCCGTCTGACGGCAGATGAGCGTGGATCGCCTGCACTTCGGCCAGTGAACTCTGGGTCTCTGCCAACCACAGGTCCACGTGCGCGCCCAAGCCTTGAAGCAGAGGCGTGAGCACTTCTGTCACCCGCTCAGGCTGGAACAGATCAGGCCTGTAGGAGCCGAACAACGGCGGCAGAGAACCCGCGACCTTGACCGGTCGGGCACTGGCGTCAGCCGCTTTGCGTGCCAGTCGGCCTGCAATCGAGGCGAGTTCCAGCCCCTCACTGGCAAAGCGCTCCTCACCTATATGGAAAGGAACCACTGCATAACTGTTGCTGGTAATGACTTGAGCGCCGGCTTCTATGAACGCGGCATGAACGGCCACCACGACTTCCGGGGCTTCGCTCAATGCAAGCGCCGACCACTCAGGCTGCCTGAACGGTGCGCCACAACGTTGCAACTCCCGGCCCATGCCACCATCAAGAATAACCATTGATCGTTCCTTCATGTCTTGTCTCTGAATGTGTGAGATTTGGCTGAACCTGTTGATGACTGACACCCACAGGTTCGTAAACAAGCAGGTTCAGCGCTGCTGTGTGAACCCTTTGCCGTAGTGGCGCTCGAGGCGGTTCTGCACCAGTTCGAGCCCGATCGACATCAACCAATAGATAACAGCGGCAGTGGTGAGCATTTCGATGTAGCGATACGACGAACGCCCGTAGGACTGCGCCAGAAACATCACTTCCCACACGCCCATCACCGAAATCAGCGAGGAGTCCTTGAGCATTGAGATGAACTGGCTGGTGGTCGGCGGCAAAATCGTGCGCATGGCTTGCGGCAGGATGATGTGCAGGAATGTCGCCGTCGGCGACAGCCCCAGCGCCATCGCTGCCTGGCGTTGCCCGGGGGCCACGGCCA
>NZ_JCBCUZ010000025.1:0-83092 GCF_059862735.1 Pseudomonas sp. MF06569
GGCGTGGTCCGACCGGTTGGGTCTACCTCGACTCTGCTGACCTCAACTTCTCGAACCGCCCGGTGCGGACCCGCATGCCGGGTGGTGTGGCAGGGGCGCGGCCAGATGGCCGTCCCCTATGCCGATTGCAAAAGCGGCAAAGTAACCAAAGCGCTTTCGCCCCAGCGTACGGCCCTCGCTGCGCTCAGGTGTCCCTCACTCCGGTCCCGCTCCGTGGGCCCGCCGTGACGGGCCATCCCTGGCCCAACACGGCTCTCCCGGCATCCATGCCGGTCGACCCACTGCGCAGAACCTCCTCTCGGCCTCCCGAAGGGGCGGGCAGATCAAAAGCACTGCCCGCCGAGGCGGCCGACCGGCCGGCCTGGTTGGTGGGTTGCATTCACGACCTGTAGTCGCTGACGAGTCGTGCGAGGCTGCGTTCGGCTTGGTGCGCCATTGCGACGTAGCAGTCGTGAAATCGGCCTGCACGGTTAATCAGGCACTGCGCGTGTACCTGTTTTGCGACCGCTGTGCGATCGAACGCAGCCTCGCACGACTCGTCAGCGACTACAGGGGCGCGCCGCTCAATGCCCTTCAAACCGCGCTGCACGTTTCTCGATAAATGCCTGCATCCCTTCTTTTTGATCCCTGGATGCAAACAGCAGCGCATTGGCCTTGCGCTCAAGGGCCAGCCCGGTCTCCAGCGGTGCGTCCACGCCCGCCAGTATCACTTCCTTGATTTGCTCGGCAGCCAGCGGGGGCATAGCGGCGATCAACTGGGCCATCTCCAGGGCATAAGCCTGTACCTGGTCATCATCGACCACGTTACTCACCAACCCCGAAACCCAGGCCTCTTCAGCCGTAATTGGCTGCCCGGTCAGGGCCATGCGCATCGCCTTGGCCTTGCCCACGGCACGTACCAGCCGCTGGGTGCCGCCGATGCCCGGCATGATGCCGATGCGTATCTCGGGCTGGCAAAACCTGGCACTGCGCCCGGCCACGATGATGTCGGCCAGCATCGCCAGCTCGCAACCACCGCCATAGGCATAGCCGCACACCGCAGCAATGACCGGTTTGGGGCAATGCTGAATCGGCGCCCAGACCCGCTCGGTATGGCGCTGGTAAATATCAATCGGGCCGACCCCGGCCATGCTGTTGATGTCGCCGCCAGCGGCAAACACTTTGTCACCGCCAGTCAGCAGGATGCAGCGCACGTCAGGGTTGTGCGCCAGTTCCGTGAAATAGCGTGACAACAACCCTTGCAACTCAAGGCTCAGGGCGTTGGTGGCCTGGGGGCGATTAAGGCGCAGCAAGGCCACGCCCGGGGTCGGGAATTCAAGCAATACCGGCGCGGCAGATGGGTCTGACATGGGGTTCCTCGTTAACAGGGGCTGTCACCACAGCGTGCGCTGGATTGTTGCGTTCACCCGGTTGCGCTTCATCGTCCGTTCAGACGACGAGCAGCCCCCGGATTGCCCCTAGAGTGGCTCCATCAGTAGAAAAGGAGCATGTCATGGGCCAACTCTCAGGGCTGGACTACAGCGGTAAAGTGGTGCTGGTCACCGGCGGTACAAAAGGCATCGGCGCCGGTATCGCCCGCAGCTTTCTGCAAGCCGGGGCACAGGTGATTGTGTGTGGCAGGACAACACCTGAAATGTTGCCCGGGGCAGGCTCGACGCAGGCGATTTTCATGGCGTGCGATGTGCGCGACCAGGAATCGCTCAAGGCATTGTTCGAGGGCATTCGCGCTGACTTCGGTCATCTCGATGTGGTGATCAACAATGCCGGCGGCAGCCCGCCAGCAGAGGCTGGCAGCGCTTCGCCACGTTTCCACGAAGGCATTATTCGCCTCAATCTCATCGCCCCCTTGAATGTTGCGCAACAGGCCAACGCCTTGATGCAGCAACAGGCCGAAGGCGGCTGCATCGTGTTTATCGGCAGCATCAGCGCCTTGCGCGCATCCCCTGGCACCGCGGCTTATGGCGCGGCCAAGGCCGGGGTATTGGCGCTGGTGCAATCCCTTGCCGTGGAGTGGGCGCCCAAGGTGCGGGTGGTCGCGGTCAGTCCGGGGCTGGTACGCACCGAACAGGCGCATCTGCATTACGGCGACGAACAAGGCATCGCAGCCGTCAGTGCCGGTATTCCGGCCGGGCGCATGGCGTTGCCGGAAGACATCGGCAACGCCTGCCTGTTTATCGCCTCGCCCATGGCCGGCTATGCCAGCGGCTGCAATCTGTTGTTGCACGGCGGCGGCGAACGGCCGGCATTTCTGAGCGCTGCGCATTGACGACCTTCAGCGGCGACCACCGGGTTGCTGCACTTGACACGCAGGAGACGAACTTGGCTGATTCTCAATTGCTAACCGACGTGCGCGCCCTGGTGGGGCGTGAGTATGGTCGCGTCTACGCCTGGGACGAAGTCAACGCCCCGATGATCCGCCAATGGTGCGAGATCATGGGCGTGGACAACCCGCTTTACACCGATCCGGCCTTTGCCGCCATCAGCGCTCAGGACGGGCTGGTGGCACCGCCTGCGATGTTGCAGGTGTGGTGCATGGAAGGCTTCCACCTGAACAACTACGCACCGGGCTCGACCACCGAAAACCCCTATGAAGTGCTCAAGCTGATTGAGTCTTATGGCTATGCATCCGTGGTCGCGGTGAACTCCGAGCTGACCTTCGAACGCAATCTGCGTCCGGGGGAAAAACTCTACTACACCACCCGGCTGGACTCGGTAGGCGACGAGAAAACCACCGGCCTGGGCACAGGTTTTTTCGTCACCCTGGTGATGAACTACTTCGTTGAACACAAAAGTGGCGACGAAGCGGTGGGGCAGTTGCTGTTTCGCGTATTCAAGTTCCGTCCGGCCAACAACCACGCGGCCAAAGAAGCACCGGCCAAGGTCGAGGCAGCCCCGGCAGTCAAGCGTCCCAAGCCGGGCATGAGTGATGACACCCGTTTCTTCTGGGAAGGCTGTGATGCGGGCAAGTTGCTGATCCAGCGCTGCACCCAGTGCCAGACTCTGCGCCATCCTCCTGCTCCCGTGTGCATCGAATGCCACTCGTTCGATTGGGACAGCGTGCAGGCCAGCGGCCGTGCCAGCCTCTATTCGTTTGTGATCATGCATTACCCCGAAGTGGCACCGTTCGACCATCCCAACCCGATCGGCCTGATCGAGCTGGAAGAGGGCGTGCGTCTGGTGGCCGGGCTTACAGGCGTCAAGCGCGAAGAGCTGAGTATTGGCCAGCCCTTGCAGCTTGAATTCCAGACCTTCGACGGCGAGCTGACCTTGCCCATGTTCCGGCCTGTGGTCGAGTAAGGGGAGGGCAGCATGGATTTCGAATTCACCGAAGACCAAGGCGCCATCGCAGAAATGGCCGGCAGTGTGTTTGCCGACTATTGCACCGATGACCGCTTGCGTCAGTTCGACACCCGCGAGCAGGCCTACATGGAGCCGCTGTGGCAGCTGTGTGTAGAGACCGGCCTGCAAGCCCTGGCCATCCCTGAAGCGCAGGGTGGCAGCGGACTGGGCATGACCGAGTTGATGCTCGTACTGCAGGCCCAGGGTCAGGCGTTGGGGCAAGTGCCGTTGTGGCGTCATCAACTGGCGGCCGCCACGCTGGCGCAATTTGCCGACCCTTCCTTGCAGTCGTGGGCGGTTGACGCTGCAGCGGGCAAGGCGCTGCTGACCCTGGACTTGAGTGGTTTGTACAACGCCCGGGGCATTGGGTTGCACGCTCAATCTGTGGACGGCGGATGGTGCTTGAGCGGTCATGTCGGTGCGCTGGCGCTGGCTGAACAGTCGCAAGCGGCCCTGCTGCTGGTGACGGTCGAAGGGCAAGCCCGGCTGGCGTTGGTCGAACTGGCAAACAAAGCCGTCAAGCCTGTACCCGGTCGCATGACTCACGGTGAGGCGGTTGCCGATTTACACATCGACGGGCTGCTGATCAGCACCGGGCAATTGCTCCCCGCAGCCGCACTCGGCTGGCTGGAGCCACGGGCCATCGCCTCGCTGGCTGCGCTGCAACTGGGGGTCAGCGCCGAACAGATCCGCCGCACCGTGGAGTACGTCACCGAGCGTCGTCAGTTTGAACGCAGCATCGGCAGCTTTCAGGCCGTGCAAATGAGCATGGCCAACGCCCATATCGCCCTCGAAGCCCTGCGCAGCTGCCTGTGGCAATTGTGCTACCGCCTGGATGCCGGTCTGCCTGCGCCGAGCGAAGCACTGGCCACCGCCTGGCAGGCCTGTGAAGCGGGGCATGTGATTGGGCACAACGCCCAGCACGTACACGGCGGTATCGGCGTCGACCTGACGTACCCGATGCATCGCTTTCTCTACTGGAGCCGCGCTTTGGGCTGTGCCCTGGGAGGATCGCCAGCCTGCCTGGAACGCCTCGGCGACTGGCTGAGCCAAAACGACAAGCTGGGATGGAAATATGACCTTGCAGAACACCAAGCGCTTTGACGACGTGCGCCCCGGCGAAACCCTGCCGGAACTGGCGATCCCGATCACCGTGGGCCTGGTCACCGGCGGCGCTATCGCCACCCGCGACTACTTCCCCGGCCACCATGACCTGAACGCCGCTCAGGCCCTGGGCTCACCGCACATCTTCATGAACATCCTCACCACCAATGGGCTGGTGCAGCGGTATGTCGAAGGTTGGGCTGGCCCTGAGGCACGTTTTGCCTCGCTGAAAATCAAGCTTGGCGCGCCGAACTACCCCGGCGACAGCATGACGTTCAATGGCGCGGTTACCGGCCTGGACGCCGCCACCCGCACGGTGGAAATCACCCTCAGCGGCAAAAATTCCATGGGCAACCACGTGACCGGAACGGTCGCGCTGGTTCTGCCCTGATCGCGGGAGACAGCACACATGACGCAATCGACACTTTCCGGCAGCGCTGCCATCGTTGGCCTGGGCGCGACCGAATTTTCGAAAAACTCCGGGCGCACCGAATTGCGCCTGGCGCTTGAAGCCACGTTGGCTGCGTTGAAAGACGCGGGTATCGACCCGTCCGAGGTTGAGGGTTTCAGCTCGTACTCGGTGGACAAAGTCCCGGAATACGAGATCGCCCGCTTGCTGGGTTGCAAGGACGTCAAATTCTTCTCCCAGGTACCCCACGGTGGTGGTGCGGCCTGCGCGCCGATCATGCACGCGGCCATGGCCGTCGCCACAGGTGTGGCCAAAGTGGTGGTGGTCTACCGCGCCATGAACGAGCGCTCGTGGTATCGCTTCGGCAGCGGCAGCTACGGCTTTGCTTCCACGCCGATCTTCGAAAACGTCAACTACGGCTGGTACATGCCCCACGGCCTGCACACCCCGGCTTCATGGGTCGGCATGTTTGCCCAGCGCTACATGCACACCTACGGCGCCACCTCTGAAGACTTCGGTCGCGTGGCGGTGGCGGTGCGTGACTTTGCCGCCACCAACCCGGCGGCGTTCTTTTACGGCAAGCCGATCACTCTGGAAGAACACCAGGCCTCGCGCTGGATCTGCGAGCCGTTGCATTTGCTCGATTGCTGCCAGGAATCCGATGGTGCGGTGGCGATGGTGATTACCTCGGCCGAGCGTGCCAAGGACCTGCGCCAGAAGCCGGTGATGATCAAGGCCGGCTCCCAGGGGATCACGTCGGGCCAGCAGATCATGACCTCCTTCTACCGCGACGACATTACCGGGCTACCGGAAATGGGCGTGGTCGCCAAGGAGCTGTATCGCCAGTCGGGCCTGGGCCCGGAGGCGCTGCAAACCGCGGTCATCTACGACCACTTCACCCCGTTTGTACTGCCGCAGCTCGAAGAGTTCGGCCTGTGCGAGCGTGGCGAAGCCAAGGAATTCATCCGAGCCGGGCACCATGCCCGTGGCGGCAAGTTCCCGATCAATACCCACGGCGGGCAACTGGGCGAGGCTTATATCCACGGCATGAACGGCGTGGCTGAAGCGGTGCGCCAGGTGCGTGGCAGTGCGGTCAACCAGGTCGACAATGTGGAAAACGTGCTGGTGACTGCTGGCACGGGTGTTCCTACCAGCGGCCTGATTCTGGGAGCAGCCTGAATGTTCGTCGACCTCACGCCTGAACAACACGCCCTGCGCCTGAAGGTGCGGGACTACTTCCAAAACCTGATGACCCCGCAGTTGCGTGAGCAATTGCGCGGCAAAGAGGGCGGCGAACTGTACCGCGACACCATCCGCCAGATGGGGCGCGACGGCTGGCTGGCCGTGGGCTGGCCCAAGGAGCACGGCGGGCAGGGCTACGGCCCCACCGAGCAGTTCATCTTCTTTGAAGAAGCGAACATTGCCGGGGCGCCGCTGCCGTTTGTGACCATCAGCACTGTTGGGCCTGCGCTGATGGCTCACGGCACCGAATTGCAAAAGGCCAAATTCTTGCCGGGCATCGCTGCGGGCGAAATCATCTTTGCCATCGGCTACTCCGAACAGGATGCGGGCAGCGACCTGGCCGTGCTCAAAACCATGGCCCGCCTTGAAGGCGACAGTTTTGTGGTCAATGGCAACAAGCTCTGGACCTCGGGTGCCGAGTCGGCGGATTACATCTGGCTGGCGGCGCGTACCGATCCAGAACGACCACGGCACAAGGGCGTGTCGATCCTGATTCTCGACACCCAGGCGCAAGGCTTCTCGACCACGGTGATCCCGACCACGAGCAACCCGACTGCGGCCACCTACTACGACAACGTCCGGGTGCCCAAAGACATGCTGGTGGGCGAGCTGAACGGTGGCTGGAAGCTGATCACCGCCCAACTGAACCACGAGCGGCTGGGCCTGGGTGCCTGGTCGGACAAGGTTGTCGGACTGTTTCGCCGGGTGCTGATGTGGGCCAGGGAAGCGGATGAAAACGGCGTGCGTGCCACCGATAAAACCTGGGTGCGCGCAGGTCTGGCGCAGTGTTACGCAAGGCTGGAAGCCATGCGCCTGATCAACCTGCGCATTGCCGCTGATCTTGAGCGTGAGCGCATGGACGTGGCGCTGGCCTCGACCACCAAGGTCTATGGCTCCGAATCGGCGATCGAGATTCTGCGCCTGTTGAGCAACATCGTGGGTGCCAATGGTCTGGTGCGCGGCGGTTCGGCGGCGTCGTTGTTGCAGGGGGACCTTGAGTACGAAGTACGTGCCAGCGTGACCCTGACGTTTGGTGGCGGTACCAATGAAATCCAGCGCGAGCTGATCGCCCAATTCGGCCTGGGCATGCCCCGTACCCAGCGTTAACCATCGCCGACACTCTGTAGCCGCTGACGAGGTACGAGGCTGCGATAAGGGCCGCAGGACCTTCAAAATACCAGGGCCGCTGCGCAGCCCGTCGCAGCCTCGTACCTCGACAGCGGCTACAAGAACCGAAAGGTAGAAAACATGAACACCATTGACCAGTTCAGAGAGCAAACCCGCAGCTGGCTTGAGGCCAACTGTCCACCCTCGCAGCGCAAGGCGATTCCTGAAGGCGAGTTGGTGTGGGGTGCAAGGGATGTCGAGTTTCCCAATGCCGATGCCCAGCTGTGGTTTGAGCGCATGCGCGACAAGGGCTGGTTCTGCCCGGACTGGCCTGCCGAATATGGCGGTGCAGGGCTGAGCGCGGAATATAACGCCGTGCTCGAAAGTGAGCTGCGCCGCCTGAAGTGCCGCCCGCCACAAATCAATCTGGGCATCTGGATGCTTGGCCCGGTGCTGCTGGAGTTCGGCAGCGAAGCGCAAAAGAAAGACCTGCTCACCCCGATGACTCGCGGTGAAGTGCGCTGGTGCCAGGGCTTCTCCGAGCCCAATGCCGGCTCTGACCTAGCGAGCCTGAAAACCGCCGCCCGGGATGCTGGCGATCATTTTGTAGTGGATGGCAGCAAAATCTGGACCTCGTACGGGGACAAGTCGGACTGGATGTATGCGTTGGTCCGCACCGATCCCGCCGCCAGCAAGCACGCGGGCATCAGCCTGATCGTGCTCGACATGAAAAGCCCCGGGGTGAGCGTTGCGCCGATTGATTTGATCAGCGGCAAATCTGCGTTCTGCCAGGTGTTCTTCGATGCAGTCAAAGTCCCGAAAAGCCAGCTGATTGGCCCGTTGCACGGCGGCTGGAACCTGGCCAAGCGCCTGTTGCAGCACGAACGCAAAGCCATGTCCAAATTCGGCGAGTTCAGCCTGCCGACGCACTTTCACTTGTTGTCGTTGGTCGGCCAGTACTTGCCCGAACCTGCGGGGCAAAGCGAATCGGCGCTGGTGGCGCGGGCTGTGGCCTGTGCCATGGACGAGCACAGCTACAACCTGACCGTACAGCGCATGGGTGAAGAAGCCCGCGCCGGGCAAGACGTCAGCGGGCTGATGTCGATCATGAAACTGGTCCACACCGAACAGGAACGGGACAAGTTCGAAGTGCTGCTGGATGTCATGGGTTATCACGCATTGGGCTGGGACAAGGAGGCGTTCAGCCCCCAGGAGCAGGCCATCACCCGTGGCTGGCTCAACAGCTTCGCCCTGACCATTTCTGGCGGTGCCTCAGAAATCCAGCTCAACGTGATTGCCAAGCGGGTCCTCGGCCTGCCTGACGTGAAGTAAGGAAACCCACCATGAACCTGCTTTATAACGATGATCAACGGATGTTGGCCGACAGCGCCCGCGAGTTCCTGGCGGCGCGCAGCCCGGTGTCCCGCCAGCGCGCCTTGCGCGATGAGCCCCAGCCCGACGGTTTTGACTCGAGACTGTGGCAAGACGCAGTGGCGTTGGGCTGGAGCGCTATACCGTTCCCCGAAAACCTCGGCGGGCTGGACTTCGGTTGCATGGGCCTGGGCCCTGTCTTTGAATCCATCGGTTGCACGCTCAGCGCCTCGCCGCTGCTCTCCAGCGTAGTGCTCAGCGGTTCCTTGCTGCACCTGCAGGGCAATGCCGAGCAACAGGATTGCTGGCTGTCGACGACCATCAGCGGTGAGCGGCGCCTGGCGCTGGCGCTGGACGAACACGCGCGTCACAACCCGCAAAAGGTCTCGTTGCAAGCCGTGCCCAATGGCGATGGCTACAGCCTGACCGGGGATAAATATTGTGTGATCGACGGGCTCGGTGCCGACGGTTATCTGGTGGCAGCACGCACGGGCACCCAGGGTATCAGCCTGTTTCTGATACCGGCCGACGCTGCGGGCCTCACTGTGGTTGCGTTACCGCTGATTGACTCGCGCAACCATGCACGGTTGCAGCTGGATCAGGTACAGGTCGGGCCACAAGCACTGCTCGGCGAGGCCGGATCTGCCATGCCTGCGTTGATTATTGCGCTGGATCGCGGTCGAGTGTGCCTGGCTGCCGAGATGCTCGGCATGTCTGAAAAACTCTTCGGGATGACCCTCGATTACCTCAAGACCCGCGTCCAGTTTGATGTGGCCATTGGCTCTTTCCAGACCCTGCAACACCGTGCGGCGCAGCTGTATGTCGACCTGGCACTGGCGCGCAGCGCGGTGATGGCCGGGCTGGCGGCGCTGGACGATACACGCCTGAGCGAGGTCGAGCGTCAGCGCCTGGCCAGTCTGGCGAAGTGGAAGGCCGGGCAGACGGCGATCAAGGTCGCGAATGAAGCGGTGCAGATGCACGGCGGCATTGGCGTCACCGATGAGCTGGATGTGGGCTTGTACCTCAAGCGTATCCGGGTGGCTCAGGCAATCCTGGGCGATGCCGATTTTCACTGCGAGCGCTATGGCGCCCTGGAACTGGCGCACGCGCACGCTTGAGCCTGTTGTGAACGGTTCGAGTCAGGAGAATAACAAGATGAAACTTGAGCAATGGCAGAGCGCCTGGCAGCAGTTGGTGGGGGTGGGCTCGCCTTTTGAAGTCGTCACGCCGCCAGAAGGCGGGCCGAAGTATTTTCGACACACAGCAGCCAGCGTCTGGGCCGCCATCGACAGTGGCCGGGTGCATGCTGACCGCGAGTTTCTGGTGTGGGAGCAGCAGCGCCTGACGTTCAGTCAGTTTTTCGATCAGGTGGATCGACTGGCCGGGCAGTTGGTGCAGCGCTTTGGTCTGCACAAAGGGGATCGCGTCGCGATTGCCATGCGTAATCAGCCCTCCTGGCTGGTCGCGTTTGCAGCCATCCAGCGATGCGGTGCAGTGTGTGTGCCGCTCAACAGTTGGGGGCTGCGTGACGAGCTGTTTCATGGCCTGCAGGACAGCGGTGCGTGTTTGTTGCTGTGCGACGAGCCTCGCTTGCAATGGCTTGCCGCTGACCTGCGGGATCAAGGGCTGGCAACCATTGTGGTTGGCCTGTGTGAAGACGCGCCGCTGGAGGAACACTGCCAGCGCCTGGAAGACCTGCTGGCGGCACCCGCGTTGAGTACGCCCGTGCAACCCGTCAGTGCCAGCGACCCGGCCATGATTCTCTACACCTCGGGCACGACCAGTCTGGCCAAGGGCGTGCTGTCAACCCACGGCGCAGTCTGCCAGGCGCTGGTGGCGCTGGAGTTCCAGGGTGCGTTTTGCGCGCTCAGTTCACCGCAGCGCATCAGTGTGGTGATCAACAGCGGTTATGCACCCACCACCTTGATGGCAGTCCCGCTGTTCCATGTCAGTGGCTTGCATGCGCAGTTTTTGCTGGCCTTGCGCAGCGGTCGACGCCTGCTGCTGATGTACAAGTGGGACGTGGAAAAAGCCTTCGATCTGATCCGCGATGAGCAATGCACCCAGTTCAACGGCGCACCGGTGATGATGCAGCAACTGCTGACGTCGCCACGCTTTGGCAGCCCTGACACGGCCAGCCTGTTTGGTCTGGGGCTGGGGGGTGCGGCACCGTCCAGCAGCCTGCTGGAACACCTGACCCAGCGCAAACCCGAGGCAATCGGCGGCAGTGGTTATGGGCTCACCGAAAGCAACGGCATCTGCGCAGCCATTGGCGGTGATCAGTTTGTCTACAAACCGGCATCGGCAGGCTGGCCCTTGCCAATTGTCGAGGTGCGCATTGGCGACAGTCCGGATCGACCACTGCCCGGCGGTGTCAGTGGATTGATCTGGGTGCGCTCGCCAACGCTGATGAGCGCGTACTGGAACCTGCCCGAGGCCAGCGCACAGACCCTGCGCGATGGCTGGCTCGACACCGGCGATATCGGGCTGCTGGATGATGAAGGTTTCCTCTACATCACGGATCGCGCGAAGGATTTGATCAATCGCGGCGGCGAGAAGATTTCCGCTGCCGAGGTCGAGTCCTGCGCCTGTGAGATGCCCGGTGTGATTGAGGCCGCAGCCTTTGCCGTCCCTGACGATGTGCTGGGCGAAGTGGTGTTTTTGGTGGTGCGTGGCGACCCGGCCTCAACCCCGGACCGGGATACGGTGCGAGGGTTTATCGCCCAGCGTCTGGCGAGCTTCAAGGTCCCTGCGCAGATCCATATCCAGCACACGCCGTTTGCCCGTAATGCGTCGGGCAAGATGCTTAAAAGCTTGCTCAAAGAGCTGTTGGTAACGGCCTGAATAGTCTTTGTGGACGATGTACTCGCCTGTGAATGGCGAAGAATGGACGCATACCCCTCAGCAAGCTTATTCGCGTAGGAGGCAATACATGAAAATAACAAGAACAGGCGTAATGCTCGCAGCCGCCATAGCCGTCAATGTGGCGGCCATCGGCACGGCATCCGCCCAGGTATCTCCCGCAGAAGCGGCCAAACTGGGTAAAGAGCTGACCTGTGTAGGTGCAGAACAGGCAGGTAACGCCGCGGGCACTATCCCGCCCTACACCGGCAAGTACCTGGGCGAAGTTCCGGGCTGGAACCATGTGAAGTTCTCGGGCGACCAACCGGTTGATCCCTATGCTGCAGAGAAGCCGATCCTGGTGATCACTGCGCAAAACATGGCGCAGTACGAAGACAAGCTGACCGAGGGCCAGAAAGCGCTGCTCAAGCGTTATCCGACCACTTACAAGATGAACATCTACACCGGTCATCGTGATTTCCGCTACCCGGACTACGTGTGCCGCCGCGTCATGAGCAACGCCTTGAATGCCAAGCTGGTGAACGATGGCATGGGCATCGAAGGGTTGGGCCAGGTGCCGTTCCCGATCCCTAAAAGCGGCATGGAAGTGCTGTGGAACCACCAGCTCCCGGCACGCGCCTGGACCGAAGAGAAAACCAGTGACCTGGCGTCCGTACTGCCCAATGGCAGCATTGGTTGGGGCCGTGCCTATGCGCGGGGCCTGTCACAGGCCAACTCCCCGACGGTGGAGCCAAAAACCGAAGACAAGATTCAGGCAATGGGCAACAACACGACGCTCAAACCTGCCCGTGACAACGGCGTGATCAGCATTTCCCACGAACCCTACGACTTTCAGACCAACCCGCGTCAGGCCTGGAGCTACAGCCCATCCACCCGTCGCGTTCGCTTGCTGCCTGGCTACGGCTATGACCAGCCGATGATTGGCACCAACGGCACCATGACCGTCGACGAAGACCGTTTGTTCAACGGTTCGCCAGAGCGCTTCAACTGGAAATTGATCGGCAAGCGTGAGGTTTACATCCCGGCCAACGCCTACAAGCCCAACGCAGGCACGGTGAAGTACGCAGACATGCTCACGCCCAACCATCCCAACCCTGACCTGATGCGTTATGAACTGCGTCGTGTGTGGGTGCTGGAAGGGGACTTGAAAGAAGGCTATCGCCACGTGTACGGCAAGCGTGTGCTGTTTATCGATGAGGACACCTGGAACTCGGTGATGGCAGACAACTACGATGCCCGTGGGCAGCTGTGGAAACACGCCATGATCAACTACTACTATCATCCGGACATGAGCGCCTGGCAGGCGGGTTCGCAGTTCTTCATGGACTTGAACTCGGGGCAGTACACCGGCTACGGCATGACCAACGAAGCCAAGAAAGGCCCGATCCTCAACGAAGGTAAGTTCACGCCTGACCAGTACACCGCGGATGCGGCACGGGCGATGGGACGGTAAACGCCAGGCTGCACGTTTTGAGCAACAAGCAAAAGCCCCGTCGGTGTTGCGCCGACGGGGCTTTTTTCGGGTTTATGTGGCTGCCGACCATACCGCCAGTTCGTAGCCGTCCAGGTCGGTGAAGTGAAAACGGCTGCCCCCCGGGAACTTGAATTCGGGTCGGGTGATTTTGCCTCCGGCGTCAACGATTGCCTGCTGTGCACGGGGCAGGTCGTCGGCATACACAATGATCAGCGGGCCACCCGGGCGCACGGCCTCGCCAGTGGTGAAACCGCCGCTCAGGCGGCCATCGCTGAACTCGGTGTAGGTGGGGCCATAGTCAGTGAAAGTCCAGCCAAATACGGCGCCATAAAACCCTTTGCTGCGCGCGATGTCGTGGACGTTGAATTCGATGTTGTTGATGGTGTTGTGGTGGTTTTGTGTGGTCACGGGCATCTCCTTATGTGCGTGAAATATAGATAGCAGCAGGGATAAACGCCACCTGGCCGCCGGTTGCGATCCCTGGGACTGAGGCGCGTTCGGGCAAGATCGCGCATTGGCCAAAGCAGTCATTCAGCTTGAGCGGTTTGACCATTGTTGCAGAGCCTTCCCAGGGCGATTATCAACAGGATTGTTCACGGTTCCCATCCTAAAAATAAAGACCGAGGGATTCTGCTGATGCGCGACTATCTGACCGCTATGACTGATTTCGACTACCAACGCACGGTAACGGGCGCCCTGGACGGCCACCTGGAGGCAGTCAATGCCTGTGTCGAGTGCTGTGACCGGCATGCCTTGCCGGGCCGCATTGCGTTGTTCTGGGAAGGGCGCGATGCCAGCAGCGCAACGTATACCTTCACCCAGTTACAGGATCAGGCTGCACGCTTTGCCAATTTTCTGTTGGCCCAGGGCGTAAAACGCGGCGACAAGGTGGCCGGTTTGCTGCCGCGCAATGTCGAATTGTTGATTGTGGCGTTTGCCACCTGGCGCATTGGTGCCATCTACCAGCCACTGTTTACCGCATTCGGCCCTAAGGCCATCGAACACCGGCTCAACAGTTCCGGCGCCGCGCTGGTGGTCACCGATGGGGTGAACCGGGTCAAACTCAACGAAGTCAACGAGTGCCCGGCGATTGTTACCGTGGCCGGCCCCAAAGGGCAGGGCCTGGTACGCGGCGACTTCAGCTTCTGGGCCGAACTGGACAACTACACGGCGGACTGTGAGCCGGTCATGCTCACCGGCGAAGACCCGTTTTTGCTGATGTTTACTTCGGGTACCACAGGCCCTGCCAAACCGCTGCTGGTGCCGCTCAAGGCAATTGTCGCGTTCCAGAGCTATACCCGTGATGCGGTAGGGCTGCGTCCTGAAGATTCGTTCTGGAACCTGGCTGATCCGGGCTGGGCTTACGGGATCTATTTCGGGATCACCGGGCCTTTGTCCATGGGGCACCCGATCACGTTGTACGATGGCCCGTTTACCGTTGAAAGCACCTGTCGGGTGATCAAGAAATACGGCATCACCAACCTCACCGGTTCACCTACCGCGTATCGCATGCTGATTGCTGCCGGGGCTGCCTTCTCCAGCAAGATCAAGGGCCAGCTGCGAGTCGTCAGCAGCGCCGGTGAACCCCTCAATCCCGAGGTGATTCGCTGGTTTGCCGATGAGCTGAACGTCACCATCCATGACCACTACGGCCAGACCGAAGTCGGCATGGTGCTGTGCAACCATCACGGTCTCGACCATCCGGTGCATATGGGCGCTGCCGGTTTCGCCTCCCCGGGTCACCGGATCGTGGTGCTTGATGACAACCATCAGGAATTGCCGGTGGGCCAGCCGGGGATTCTGGCCGTTGACCGCAGCCAGTCGCCCATGTGCTGGTTTGGCGGCTATCAAGGTTTCAACACCAAGGCTTTCGTTGGCAACTACTACCTCAGCGGCGACACCGTGGAGCTGAACCCCGATGGCAGCATCAGCTTCGTCGGGCGCAGCGATGACGTGATCACGACCTCCGGTTATCGCGTGGGGCCTTTTGATGTGGAAAGCGCCCTGATCGAGCACCCGGCAGTCGTCGAAGCCGCCGTAGTGGGCAAGCCCGACCCCGAGCGCACCGAGCTGGTCAAAGCGTTCGTGGTGTTGAACCCCCAGTATATGGGTGATGCGCAACTGGCCGAAACCCTGCGTTTGCACGTCCGCCAGCGTCTGGCCGCCCACGCTTACCCCCGTGAAATCGAATTTGTCAGCGAGCTGCCGAAAACCCCGAGCGGCAAGCTGCAGCGCTTCATTTTGCGCAACCAGGAAATTGCCAAGGCCGAGCTGGTGTCAAGCGCCAAAGCCACGGCCTGATTTTTCACCCCCATTTTTGGTCAGGAACAACCATGCAAATCGAAAACAAGGTTTTTATCGTCACCGGTGGTGCATCGGGACTGGGTGCCGCCACAGCCGACATGTTGGTCAAGGCAGGTGCCCGGGTGATGCTGGTGGACATGAACGCCGATGCCGTGGCCGCACACGCGAACAAACTGGGCAGTTCGGCCCGCAGCGCCGTGGCTGACATCAGCCAGGCAGACGCCGCACAGGCAGCTGTTGCGGCCACGGTGGCAGCCTTTGGCGGGGTCAACGGGCTGGTCAACTGCGCGGGCATCGTGCGCGGCGAAAAAATCCTCGGCAAAAATGGCCCCCACGGGCTGGAGAATTTCAGCCAGGTCATCAACGTCAACCTGATTGGCAGTTTCAACATGCTGCGCCTGGCCGCAGCGGCCATTGCCGAGACCACCGCCGATGCCGATGGAGAGCGCGGGGTCATCATCAATACCGCTTCGGTGGCGGCGTTCGACGGCCAGATCGGCCAGGCGGCCTATGCGGCTTCCAAGGGCGCCATCGCCAGCCTGACCTTGCCTGCGGCCCGTGAACTGGCCCGCTTCGGGATTCGCGTCATGACCATCGCACCGGGCATTTTTGAAACCCCGATGATGGCTGGCATGACCCCTGAAGTGCGTGAGTCTCTGGCCGCCGGTGTGCCGTTTCCACCGCGCTTGGGCAAGCCTGACGAGTACGCGTCGCTGGTGCGCCATATCATTGAAAACAGCATGCTCAACGGCGAGGTGATCCGTCTCGACGGCGCCTTGCGCATGGCCGCCAAATAAGAGGTGTGAAATGACAATTGCCAATGATCCGGTCGTGATTGTGAGTGTTGCACGCACGCCCATGGGTGGCTTTCAAGGTGACTTCAAGGGCCTGACCGCGCCGCAACTGGGTGCTGCGGCGATCCGCGCAGCGGTAGAGCGGGCCGGTGTGGCGCCCGGTGGCGTAGAAGAGGTGCTGTTCGGATGCGTGCTGTCGGCAGGCCTGGGCCAGGCGCCTGCCCGCCAGGCCGCCCTGGGCGCCGGGCTGGACAAGGGCACACGCTGCACGACGCTGAACAAGATGTGCGGCTCGGGCATGGAAGCCACCATCCTGGCCCATGACCGCCTGCTGGCCGGGAGCGTCGATGTGGTGGTGGCAGGGGGCATGGAAAGTATGTCCAACGCGCCGTATTTGCTCGATCGCGCACGCAGTGGCTACCGCATGGGTCATGGCCGGGTGCTGGATCACATGTTCCTGGACGGCCTGGAAGACGCCTATGACCGTGGCCGCCTGATGGGTACTTTCGCGGAAGACTGCGCCCAGCTCCACGGCTTCAGTCGTGAGGCCCAGGATGCATTTGCCGTGGCGTCGCTGACCCGTGCGCAGCAGGCGATCAAGGACGGCAGCTTCAGCGCCGAGATCGTTGCGGTGCAGGTCACCGTGGGCAAGGAGCCGCGCCTGATCAGTGATGATGAGCAGCCGCCCAAGGCCAATCTGGCAAAGATCCCCACGCTGAAACCGGCGTTCCGGGAGGGTGGGACGGTCACTGCGGCCAACTCCAGTTCGATTTCCGATGGTGCGGCGGCACTGGTGTTGATGCGCCGTAGCGAGGCGCACAAACGCGGCCTGGAACCCCTGGCGGTGATCCACGGGCATGCGGCGTTTGCCGATGAGCCCGGTCTGTTCCCGACCGCCCCGGTGGGGGCGATCAAGCGGCTGATGAGCAAGACCGGCTGGGATCTGAACGAGGTTGATCTGTTCGAGATCAACGAAGCGTTTGCAGTGGTCAGCCTGGTCACGATGGCCGAACTGGATATCCCCCACGCCAAGGTCAATATCTACGGCGGCGCCTGTGCGCTGGGCCATCCGATCGGTGCTTCGGGAGCGCGCATTCTGGTGACCCTGCTTTCGGCACTGCGTCAGCAAAAGGCCAAACTCGGCGTTGCAGCGATTTGCATCGGCGGCGGTGAAGCCACGGCGATTGCCGTGGAATGCTTGTACTAAGGATTTTTTATGCTGCCCACATCCGAACAATTACAAATTCGCGAAGCAGCCCAACAGTTTGCCCAGGAGCGTTTGAAGCCCTTTGCCGCTGAATGGGACAAGCAGCACCGCTTCCCCCGGGAGGCCATTGACGAGATGGCGCAGCTGGGTTTTTTCGGCATGCTGGTGCCTGAAGAGTGGGGCGGTTGCGATACCGGTTATCAGGCCTACGCGATGGCCCTCGAAGAAATCGCCGCGGGCGACGGGTCGTGTTCCACAATCATGAGCGTGCACAACTCAGTGGGTTGCGTGCCGATTCTCAAGTACGGCACCGAGTATCAAAAACAAACGTTTCTGGTCCCGTTGGCCAGTGGTGCGATGCTTGGGGCATTTGCCCTGACCGAGCCCCAGGCGGGCTCCGACGCCAGTGACCTGAAAACCCGTGCCCGCCGGGAAGGCGATTTCTATGTGCTCAATGGCTGCAAGCAGTTCATCACGTCGGGGCAAAATGCCGGGGTAGTGATTGTGTTTGCGGTGACGGATCCGGCGGCGGGCAAGCGCGGTATTACCGCCTTTATCGTGCCCACGGACTCACCGGGTTACAGCGTGGCCCGAGTCGAAGACAAGCTGGGGCAGCACGCGTCAGACACCTGCCAGATCCTCTTCAACGACCTCAAGGTGCCGGTGGCCAATCGTCTGGGTGAAGAAGGGCAGGGCTACAAAATTGCCCTCGGCAACCTGGAAGGCGGGCGCATCGGCATCGCTTCGCAAGCAGTGGGCATGGCCCGCGCGGCCTTCGAAGCTGCACGGGACTATGCCCGTGAGCGCGTGACCTTTGGCCAGCCATTGGTTGAGCATCAGGCCGTGGCATTCCGCCTGGCCGACATGTCGACTGAAATCGCGGTTGCCCGGCAGATGGTTCGTTACGCCGCGGCCTTGCGTGACAGCGGTCAATCGGCGTTGGTCGAGGCCTCGCAAGCCAAGCTGTTTGCTTCGGAAATGGCCGAGCGAGTGTGCTCCAAGGCGTTGCAAACCCTGGGCGGTTATGGCTACTTGAGCGACTTTCCACTGGAACGCATCTACCGCGATGTGCGGGTGTGCCAGATCTATGAAGGCACCAGTGATATTCAGCGCATGGTCATTTCGCGCAATCTTTGAATCGAGGACATTAGTGATGAGCTACGAAACCATTCTGCTGGACATTCATGGGCATGTAGGCCTGATTACACTGAACCGGCCCCAGGCGCTCAATGCCCTGAATGCGCAGTTGGTCAGCGAAGTGAACCAGGCGCTGGACACGCTGGAAGCCGATAACGGGATTGGCTGCATCGTCATTACCGGTTCGAAAAAAGCCTTTGCCGCCGGTGCGGACATCAAGGAAATGGCGGACCTGAACTACCCGCAAATCTACCTCGATGACCTGTTTTCTGACAGTGATCGCGTGGCGACCCGACGCAAGCCGATCATTGCGGCGGTAGCGGGTTTTGCGTTGGGGGGCGGCTGTGAACTGGCGATGATGTGCGATTTCATTTTGGCCGGTGACAACGCCAAATTCGGCCAGCCGGAAATCAACCTGGGTGTGTTGCCGGGCATGGGTGGAACGCAGCGTCTGACCCGCGCAGTGGGCAAGGCCAAGGCGATGGAAATGTGCCTGAGTGGGCGCTTGATCGGGGCCGAAGAGGCCGAGCGTTCGGGGCTGGTTGCACGCGTGGTACCGGTCGATGAGTTGCTGGATGAAGCGTTGAAAGTCGCAGCGCTGATTGCCAGTAAATCCTTGCCGGTGCTGATGCTGACCAAGGAATGCGTGAATCGGGCATTCGAGATCAGCCTGTCTGAAGGTGTGCGTTTCGAGCGTCGGGTGTTCCACGCCATGTTCGCGACACATGACCAGAAAGAAGGGATGGCGGCGTTTGTGGAAAAGCGTGCTGCCGAGTTTGAAAACCGCTAAAAGTCACTGACTGTGGATGTGGGAGCGGGCTTGCTCGCGATTCAGTTAACCGGGTATGTCAGTCGTACCGGGGCGCTGACATTGCGAGCAAGCCCGCTCCCACAGGCTCAGCGCTGGTGTCTAGATCAGATAATTCTTCAATTCCCGCGCAATAACCATTCGCTGAATCTCGCTCGATCCCTCATAGATCTGGGTGATGCGCGCATCTCGGTAGTAACGCTCAACCGGGTAGTCTTCAAGGTAGCCATAGCCGCCATGGATCTGGATGGCTTTGGAGCACACATACTCGGCCATTTCCGAAGCAAACAGTTTGGCCTGTGAGGCTTCTGACAGGCAGGGCTTGCCCGCGCTGCGCAGGCGCGCCGCATGCAGGATCAGCAGTCGCGCTGCATTGATCCGGGTTTGCATGTCAGCCAGCATGTTGGCGATGCTTTGGTGTTCGATGATCGCCTTGTCAAATTGCACCCGGTCACGGGAATAGCCCAGTGCCGCTTCGAAGGCAGCACGGGCGATGCCCAGTGCCTGGGCGCCAATACCGATGCGTCCGCCTTCGAGGTTGGACAGGGCGATGGCCAGCCCCTTGCCGCGTTCGCCGAGCATGTTGGCTTCAGGCACGGTGCAATTGTTCAGGGTAACGGCGCAGGTGTCCGAGGCGCGAATGCCCATTTTGTGTTCGGTACGGTCGACGATGAAACCCGGGGTCGCGGTAGGCACCAAAAACGCCGAAATGCCTTTTTTGCCAAGGTTTGGATCGGTGACGGCAAACACGATGGCCAGCTTGGCGCGCTTGCCATTGCTGACAAACTGTTTGGCGCCGTTGATCACCCACTGGCCGTCGCGCAGTTCCGCTCGTGTGCGCAGGTTGTGGGCTTCAGAGCCCGCCTGTGGCTCGGTCAGGCAGAAGCAGGCGATGGTCTGGCCACTGGCAAGCTCCGCCAGCCAGGTTTGTTTTTGCGCCTCGCTGCCGTATTTGAGGATGGGCCCGCAGCCGACGGAGTTATGGATACTCATCAGCGCACCGGTTGCGCCATCACCGGCCGATATTTCTTCCACGGCCAGGGCGTAGGCAACGTAGTCGACATAGGTGCCGCCCCATTCTTCCGGAACCACCATGCCCAACAGGCCCAGTTCGCCGAGCTTGGCCACCAGTGCATCGTCGATCCAGCCGGCCTTTTCCCAGGCCTGGGCATGGGGGGCGATTTCACGGCGGGCAAAGTCGCGGGCCATGTCGCGGATCATCACTTGTTCTTCGCTCAGTTCGATATCTTGCATGGCTCAGGCTCCCGTCGCGTCGAATGAGGTGAAAAAGCTGACGACATGCACAGGGTCCAGTGCGTCCAGGGCAGGCGGGTTCCAGCGCGGGTTTTTGTCCTTGTCGATGATCAGTGCGCGCACGCCCTCCATCAGGTCGCCGCGATCGAACCATTGACGGTCAAGGTGCAGTTCGAGGGCAAAACACTGTTCCAGAGTCAGTTCACGGCCACGGCGCAGCATTTCGAGGGTGACGGCCATTGCCAACGGGGAGCGGGTTTGCAGAAGGTCGGCGGTTTCATTGGCCCAGTCGCGGGTTTCCGGCGCCGTGACAGCGCGCAGATGAGCGACGATTCGCGGTATATCGGCCTGGGCGAAAACGCTGTCTATCAGGGGGCGAAGCCTGGCCAGCGGCGGCTCGGGCAACACGGTCACTGCGAGCGTTCCGATCAGTGCTGTCAGATCATCAATGGGGGTGCCTCGCCATTCGAGGGTATCGAGGCTTCTATCCAGTTCAGGCAGTTTGCTGCTCTCCAGATAGCCGTCAGCCAGCCCGCAGTACAGTGCGTCACTGGCGCGGATTTGCACGCCACTGACCCCCAGGTAAGTACCAAGCTGGCCCGGTGTGCGGGTCAGAAAGTAGCTGCCGCCAACGTCAGGGAAATAACCGATTGCCACTTCAGGCATCGCCAGCTTGCTGCGCTCGGTGACAAGGCGCAGATCCGCGCCTTGCACCAGTCCCATGCCGCCGCCGAGGACAAAACCGTCCATCAAGGCAATCACGGGTTTGGGGTAGTGGTGCAGGGTCAGGTCGAGGGCGTATTCCTCTTCGAAGAACACCGTGTGCAGGGTGTCGTTGTTTTGATAACTGTCGTAGAGCGAGCGGATGTCCCCGCCAGCGCAAAAGGCTTTTTCGCCAGCGCCACGCAGCACAATGGCTTTTACCTGAGGGTCTGTGGCCCAGGCATCGAGATGCTGCTGAAGGCTGCGCACCATCTCCAGGTTGATGGCATTGAGACCGCTGGGGCGGTTGAGGGTCAGGTGACCAATGTGGTTGCGGACCTCGGCCAGAATCGTCTCGTCAATTGGAGCGATTTCCGGTGTCGGTGAGGAGGAAACCTGAGCAGTCATCACTAACTCCCTGCTTTATATTATTTTTAGTCGGTGTTCACGGGCGAACGATAACGGATGCTAACAGTGCAAATTTGCTCATTACAACCCTGATAAGTGCAGGGCTGGTGTGCATTTTTGCATGTTGGGTATGCAGCGATCCGCCCACTTATTGCGCCAGCCAACCGCCGTCCACGTTCCAGGCGGCACCACGCACCTGGCTGGCTGCCTCGCTGCATAAAAACAGCACCAGTTCGCCCAGTTGGGGCGGGGTCACGAACTCCAGGGAGGGTTGTTTCTCGGCCAGCAGATCGTGCTGCGCCTGATAGGGGTCAATGCCCTGGCTGATGCGCTGATCAATCTGTTTTTGCACCAGTGGTGTGAGCACCCAGCCTGGGCAGATGGCATTGCAGGTGATATTGCTGGTGGCGGTTTCCAGGCCAACGACTTTGGTCAGGCCGATCACGCCATGTTTGGCGGCCACATAGGCGGCTTTGCCGACCGACCCCACCAGGCCATGAACCGAGGCGATATTGACGATGCGCCCCCAGCCGCGCTTGCGCATGCCGGGCAGGGTCAGGCGAGTGCTGTGAAACACGCTGGACAGGTTGATCGCGATGATTGAATCCCAGCGTTCTACCGGGAACTCCTCGACGCTGGCCACATGCTGGATGCCTGCGTTGTTGACCAGAATGTCGATACCACCGAACTCGCGTTCGGCATAACTGATCATGTCGGCGATCTGCGCCGGGTCGCTGACATCTGCAGGATGGTGACCCACTTTGACGCCCAGTTGCTGGATGTCTGCAATGACTTTGCTGGCATCGCCAAAGCCGTTGAGTATCAGGTCGGCTCCAGCCTTGGCCAGGCTCAGTGCGATGCCAAGGCCGATGCCGCTGGTGGAACCGGTAACCAGTGCAGTTTTACCCTTAAGGCTCATGATCAATTCCTCAGAACGACGGGTTCGTGAATGAGGAAACGTAGCACGTGGTTTGCAGTTGCGGATACGAAACGGCCCACCAATAGGTGGGCCGTTTTCACGCAGCGCGGGGAGGATTAGTCCTGGCGGCTGGTGACTTCCAGCAGGTGATAGCCGAACTGGGTCTTGACCGGGCCTTGCACCACGTTGATTGGCGCGCTGAAGACGACGGTGTCGAATTCTTTAACCATCTGGCCTGGACCGAAAGAACCCAGGTCGCCGCCCTGACGGCTGGACGGGCAAGAAGAGTTGGCTTTCGCCACTTCGGCGAAATCAGCGCCGCCTTCGATTTGGGCTTTCAGTTCGTTGCACTTGTCTTCGGTGGCAACAAGGATGTGACGGGCAGTGGCTTTAGCCATGAGGGAGTACTCCTTTCAAGAAAGTGCCGAGCCTACCGGATTCAGTGGGTTTTTTCTCGGCAAAAGTTCTGTTTTGCGTTTTTGCTGACTGGCGGATCAATGCTTGACGTACTGCGACCGGACTATTTTTATAACCCTTTGTTTTTCAAAAGCTTGGCGTGTTCGACATAAAGCGTGAGCGGGTTGACGGTTTTTTTTCTCATGGGGGCCAGGTGATTAATGGTGTCGAGGTGATCAAGGGGGTAGTCCGAGCGGATCACATGGCCCAGATGGGAGCTGAATCGTCCCACCATTCCGTCATTTTCCTTGGTCTCACGGGTAAAAAAGCTGCCGAACACACGGCAGGCGTTGTGCAAGGGGTCGAGCAGGTTCAGCGATTCCGACAATCGTGAGCCTTTGATAATGCCGCTCCAGGAGTAATAGAACACATCGTTTACGTACTCGGCCCCCATGCCGCCCCAGGTTTCAGGCAGGCATTGGGGGTATTTAAGGTTAAATGCAGTAACTCCTTCGGTGGTCAGGGCGTTGAGCGCCTCAAGTGCGTGTTGCGGCAGTTGCGAGTGGCCGGTTATCGCTGACAGGAATGTGGAGAACGCTGTGGTCAGGGCGCCGGCGATGGTTTCGGGCAGTGTGCCCGGCACAAAGGCCTGACGCATGCGGTCTGCTGCTTCCGAACCATGATTCGGGCCGCTGACCGAGGTCACGGAGGCGACAAGATGTGGCGCGGTGGCAGCTGCATAGCGGGCGGTCAGGGCGCCCTGGCTGTGGCCGATCAGGTTGACCCGCTGTGCGCCGGTCTGGGTGCACACCCTGCGTATATGCTCAAGCAGTTGTTCGCCCCGTGTCTCGTTGTTGTTGGCGGCCGAAATGATCGGCACGAAAACCCTGGCGCCTGATTCAGCGAGCGCGTCCTCGATGCCTTTAAAGTAGTTGAAGGGGCCTATCCGGCCGAAACCGAACAGTCCGTGTACCAGCAGAATCGGGTAGTGGGTATTGGCTGAGTCATCCATGGGGTGTTTTCCTTGGTGTTGTTAACCGTAAAAAACACCTTAGTCGATATCGACTTCGCGCAGCCGTGGGCATATTCCCGGGCTGCACAGAGGTTTGCCGAGCAGGCTTGTCAGGCGATGACCCGGGCGACGCGGCGCTGTGTTTGCAGCTGTTGGGCGGCGTTGCGCAGCAAGTGCTCGGTGGCATCCCAGCCCAGGCAGCCATCGGTCACGGAAACCCCGTAGCGCATGTTCGCACTCAGGGGCTGGCAGCCTTCGAACAGATGGCTTTCGAGCATCATGCCAATCAGGGAGTGATCACCTGCCAGGCGCTGTTCGAGCACATCATTGAACACTTCCGGCTGGCGCAACGGGTCTTTGCCGCTGTTGGCGTGGCTGCAGTCGATCATCATGCGGGCCGGGATGGCGCTTTTTTCCAGTCCGGCGCGAGCCTTGGCCACACTGGCGCGGTCGTAGTTCGGGCCGCTGTGGCCACCGCGCAGTACCAGATGGGTGTCGGGGTTGCCGGGCGTCTCGACGATTGCCGGATGGCCCTGGCTATCGACCCCGAAATGACGGTGACTGTGCGCGGCAGAGCGCATGGCATCGCAGGCGATTGCCACGCCGCCGTCAGTGCCGTTTTTGAAGCCTACCGGCAGATCAAGGCCGCTGGCCATTTCGCGGTGAATTTGCGATTCGGTGGTGCGGGCGCCAATGGCCACCCAGCCCAGCAGGTCGTCGAAGTAGCCTGCAGCGATGGGCTGCAACAGTTCGGTGGCGACCGGAAGGCCCATGCGCAGGATTTCGAACATCAGTTCCCGTGACAGGGTCAGGCCGTGAGCCATGTCATCGCTGCCATCCAGGTGCGGATCGTAGGCCAGGCCTTTCCAGCCCACAGTGGTGCGCGGTTTTTCGATGTAGGCACGCATGACCAGTAGCATGTCGTCGCTCACTTCATGGGCCAAGGCTGCGAGATTGCTGGCGTATTCGAGTGCGGCGAGGGGGTCGTGGATGGAGCAGGGGCCGACAACCACCAGTAAACGGGAGTCTTCACCGTTGAGGATGGCGCGAATGGCCTGGCGCTGGCTGCTGATCTGCTCGCGAAGCTTGATGCTCAGGGGCAGTTGCTGTTTGAGTTGCGCTGCGCTGGGCAGGCGACGGGTCGAAATCTGGGTAGTTGCAGTGTGTACGGCTGGCAGAGCGGATACGGATGCGTTCATGGTGTGTGCTTCCTGGGCAGGCGGCGGGTTCTCCCGCGCGCTCAGCCCTACTGGGGTGTTCGACAATTGGCCAGACTGGCTATGAGTGCTTGCGTGCCACCAATGTGGGTCCGTTCGGAGGCGGCAGGCTGTCCCGAACGGCGGTTGATAAATCGCCATGCAGTGCAAAGGTCGAAGCGGTAATAAGTGGCGTAGTTCATGGGGTAAATCCTCAATTCAATAAAATGTCAGGGGCCAGAAAAACAAAACCCCCGGTCGGGAAGCCGACCGGGGGTGAGAATTCTCTGGTAGGCGACCCCTAAGTAGTGGGCGCCGTGTGGGTATCAGGCGCGCTAGTGGCTAAACCAATACCCAAAATAAAATCGTGCGGTGGAGTGCATGTTGTTCGCGCACACAGATTCAGCCAGACGCTCGTCGCGTGCGGTCTTACAAATGTCTGTGGGGGCGTGATGCAACATGGGTGGTCTCCGATTGATGGTTCGCAGCTTACTTGAGGCGAACGGGCGTATTCAATCAAAAAATACTATGTGGATTAACAATTCAGACTATTGCCATCAGAGTCAGGGGCAGGCGAGATGTTTATTCGAGCCGGTCACGAACACGTGAGGGCCCTGTTTGCGGGCATTTCGCCGCCGGTCGCCCAACATACTGTTGAGGTAAGGGCGTGCCTGAATACTAAATCGGGAGCTACGCCCGATTAGGCGCATACTCAAGCGAACTCATCACCTTCTGCCTCAACTGAATGTGTGGCTTGAGAGGCAATGATGCCGTCTTTCATGCCCAGAAGAACCGCTACCTTGTGGGCTTCACCACGCTTCCCCTTTTTGCGCCCGGCGAGCACTTGATAAGTGGTGGCCGGGTCGACGCCATGTTCCCGAGCGAACTCTTGAACGGATTTCCCCTGGTATTCCAGCCATGCCTTGGCTTGTGCGGCAGTACGAATTCCGGTCATAGTTCAAAACCGTTCAATTTTGTTTAAAATTTATGGATTATACCATCCTTGCGGGTGTTTAAAATGGGATCATACATCCAAATGAGTGGAATTAGTTTGCGCTTGCGCCAAGAGAGAGAGCGACTGGGTTTGTCGCAGAAAGCTTTTGGCGAAATTGGTGGTGTCGAGGCGAATGCCCAAGGCAAATATGAGAGTGGTGATCGCGCGCCCAAGGCGGACTACTTGTCGCGGGTCGCAGGGCGTGGGGTGGATGTGCTGTTTGTACTGACCGGCAGCCCAACCCCGACATTAGTCGATAACCTCAGTCATATAGAAGAAAAAGTCCTGACCAGCTACCGGGTCTTGCAAAAGGAAGATCAGGACGCCATCCGCCGCTTGACCACAACCTTGGCCGAGCTGTCTGTCGCTCACCCGGCAAAGGAACTTCGTGATCCTGAAGATATTGAGGCCGTCAAGGGCTGAATATTTACAAGGATTTAACGCTTTGGCGTGGATAGTTGACGCAAGTCGGTAGGTTGGTGGATTAGTTTTTGCTAAGGTGTCCACAATCAACCAAGACCAATTTGCGAGGTATCGACTTGATTCGGGTTCTAGTGGTCGATGACCACGATCTTGTGCGTACAGGGATCACACGAATGCTGGCCGATATCGAAGGCTTGCAAGTGGTCGGTCAGGCCGAGTCCGGTGAGGAGTCCCTTCTCAAGGCCCGCGAGCTGAAGCCTGATGTGGTTTTGATGGATGTCAAAATGCCCGGCATTGGTGGTCTGGAAGCTACCCGCAAGATGATGCGCAGCCACCCCGACATCAAGGTTGTCGCCGTGACGGTGTGTGAAGAAGACCCTTTTCCGACGCGCTTGCTGCAGGCAGGCGCCGCAGGCTACATGACCAAGGGCGCGGGTCTGGCCGAGATGGTCCAGGCAATCAGGCTGGTATTCGCCGGTCAGCGCTACATCAGCCCGCAAGTCGCACAGCAATTGGCACTCAAATCCTTTCAGCCTGCAAGTGACTCTCCGTTTGATGCCCTGTCCGAGCGCGAAATTCAGATCGCGCTGATGATTGTGGGCTGTCAGAAGGTCCAGGTCATTTCAGACAAACTTTGCCTGTCGCCCAAGACGGTCAATACCTACCGCTACCGCATTTACGAGAAGCTCTCGGTCAAAAGCGATGTTGAACTGGCCTTGCTGGCTGTTCGTCACGGCATGGTCGATGCTGGTTAACGATGACTGACGTGTTTGACGCAAGTGCGTTTCTTTCGACCTGCAGCGGTCGTCCTGGCGTGTATCGCATGTTTGACGGCGATGCACGGCTGCTTTACGTGGGTAAGGCCAAGAACCTGAAAAAGCGTCTGGCCAGCTACTTTCGCAAAACCGGCCTGGCGCCTAAAACAGCTGCCCTCGTGGCACGTATCGCGCAAATAGAAACCACCATTACCGCCAATGAAACCGAGGCGTTGCTGCTTGAGCAGACGCTTATCAAGGAATGGCGCCCGCCGTACAACATTCTGTTGCGCGACGATAAGTCCTATCCCTATGTGTTTCTGTCGGATGGTGAATTCCCGCGCCTGAGCATTCATCGCGGTGCCAAGAAGCTAAAAGGCAAGTACTTCGGGCCTTACCCCAGTGCGGGCGCTATTCGCGAGAGCCTGAGCATCTTGCAAAAGACCTTTCTGGTGCGTCAGTGCGATGACAGCTACTTCAAAAACAGAACGCGGCCTTGTTTGCAGTATCAGATCAAGCGCTGCAAAGCGCCTTGTGTCGGGTTGGTTGAGCCGCAGGAGTATGCCGAGGATGTTCGCCACTCGATCATGTTCCTGGAGGGGCGCAGCAGCGCGCTGACCGACGAGCTCAACAGTGCAATGGAGCAAGCCGCCAGCACCCTTGATTTTGAGCGTGCCGCTGAGGTACGTGACCAGATTTCGCTCTTGCGCAGGGTTCAGGACCAGCAAAGCATGGAAGGCGGGACCGGCGATGTGGATGTGATTGCCGCTTTCGTAAACCCCGGCGGCGCCTGTGTGCATTTGATCAATGTGCGCGGCGGGCGGGTATTGGGCAGCAAGAACTTCTTTCCTCAGGTCGGTATCGAGGAGGAGGTGGCCGAAGTCATGGCGGCCTTTCTCGGTCAGTACTACATCAGCAGCCCTGAGCGCGACTTGCCGAGCGAGCTGATTGTAAACGTGGAGCACGAGAGCTTCGGCGCAATCATCGACGCCATCGAAGAGCTGCGGGGCCGAGAGCTGGCCATCAGCTACAGGGTGCGTGGCACGCGGGCGCGATGGCAGCAACTGGCGGTCACCAATGCCGAGCAGGCGCTGGTTGCCCGGCTGACAAACCGTCTGCATGTTGCGGCACGCTTTGAGGCTCTGGCCAAAGTATTGAAACTCGACGAAATCCCACAGCGGCTGGAGTGCTATGACATCAGTCACTCCAGCGGTGAAGCGACCGTTGCATCCTGCGTGGTGTTCGGCCCCGAAGGTCCGATCAAGTCGGATTACCGGCGCTTCAACATTGAAGGCGTCACCCCGGGCGATGACTATGCCGCCATGCACCAGGCACTGATGCGCCGTTTCAGCCGGCTTAAAGAGGGGGAGGGCAAGTTGCCCGACATCCTGCTGGTCGATGGTGGCAAGGGTCAGCTCTCAATGGCCCGTGATGTGCTCAATGAACTGGCCGTGCCAGACTTGATCCTGCTTGGCGTGGCCAAGGGGGCAACACGCAAGGCGGGCTTCGAAACTCTCTATCTGAACGATGCTGCCCATGAATTCACGTTAAAGGGTGACTCGCCGGCCTTGCATTTGATTCAGCAAATCCGTGACGAGGCCCACCGTTTTGCCATTACCGGACATCGGGCGCGACGGGGTAAAACCCGTCGAACCTCAACCCTGGAAGGCATTGCAGGGGTAGGGCCGACTCGCCGCCGAGATTTATTGAAACATTTTGGTGGCTTACAGGAGCTATCTCGTGCCAGCATCGAGGAGATCGCCAAAGCACCCGGGATCAGTAAAAAGCTCGCTGAGTTGATTTATGCAAACCTGCACAGCGAGTAGAATGCCCCCTCACCTCGTAGCCAGTTGTGCCGATGAATATCCCTAATTTGATCACCGTACTACGCGTTCTACTCATTCCTTTCTTCATTCTGTTGTTTTACATGCCGTACAGCTGGAGTTATGTAGCCGCCAGCTCAGTCTTCGCGTTTGCGGCGGCGACGGATTGGCTCGACGGCTATTTGGCCCGTCGACTGGAGCAAAGCACGCCTTTTGGTGCCTTTCTGGATCCGGTAGCCGACAAGTTGATGGTTGCTGTGGCGTTGGTCCTGTTGGTGCAAGAGCACCACAACGTGTGGCTGACCCTGCCTGCGGCCGTGATTATTGGCCGTGAAATTGTCATTTCCGCGTTGCGCGAGTGGATGGCAGAGTTGGGAGCACGGGCTCAGGTTGCCGTATCGAACATGGGCAAATGGAAAACAGCGGCGCAAATGCTGGCCCTGATCATCTTGCTGGCCAATCCATCGGACTTCAGCTTCTGGGTGTTGGTGGGTTACGGGTTGCTGCTGGTGGCGGCCGGGTTGACCTTGTGGTCGATGCTTCAGTATTTGCGGGCCGCCTGGCCGCATCTGAAGACGACCTCGGTAAAATAAATAAAACTTTTTGAATCAATGGGTTGACGCATTCTTTTATTGCTATAGAATGCCCAGCACCAAGACGCGGGAATAGCTCAGTTGGTAGAGCACGACCTTGCCAAGGTCGGGGTCGCGAGTTCGAGTCTCGTTTCCCGCTCCAAACATGGCTTTACGAATTCATTGCAGTTCGATAGAGCAGAACAAAGGACCTTCGGGTCCTTTTTTCGTTTCTGGCTTTTCATCAGGGAGCTTGTCCAGGCGCCCAACGATGATTTCTTTGCGGCATCTCTCTCAAGTCACCACCCAGGATGCTCCGGATTTTCAGGGGTTTGAAGGCGAGGGTGGCTGGGTATTGCCAAATGCGCAACGCCAGACCCGCAAGTCGTCTAGTGACGAGGCTTCCAGTATCTGGCGCTGCCTGTGGGGCGGGAGTTGCAGAGTCTTCAGTTCAAGATAAACAGCCTGGGTGGCCGATCAGACACCGGCGACCAATGCGCCCTCGTTCATCCTGCGTTTGTAGGCACTGTCACGATTCGCCAGCCAGAAATACAACGGCGAAGTCACTACCAGCCCGACGATCCAGGACAAGTCCGCTCCGTTGATGTGTTCTGAAATCGGACCCACATACAGCGGCGTGTTCATGAACGGAATCTGCACCACAATACCGACCGCATACGCCAGCAATGCCTGGGGGTTGTAGCGCCCGTAAATCCCGCCATCCACACGAAAGATCGACGCAATGTCGTACTTGCCCTTATGGATCGCGTAGAAGTCGATCAGGTTGATCGCTGTCCACGGCACCAATACCACCAGCAACACCAGCACCATATCGACGAAGTGCCCGATAAAGTCCTTGGAGGCGAACACGGCTGCAGTTGCACACGTGGCCAGCACGATGATGGAGATCACCGCACGGCTTTTGGCTGTTGGAATCCAGCGATACGCAAAGGTCTGCACCAGGGTGATGATCGACAGTACCGCGCCGTACAGGTTGAGGGCGTTGTGGCTGATCACGCTGAGCAAAAAGAGCACCAGCATCAGGGGGCCGATGGAGCCCGTGGCGAGTTTGACCGCTTCCATGGTGTCCATCCCTACCGGGGTGGCGAGGACGGCAACGGCGCCAAAGATGAAGGACAGACTGGAGCCCAGGACCGAACCCAGGTAAGTGGTCCAGAAGGTGGACGCAACGGGGACGTCAGCCGGCAGGTAGCGGGAGTAGTCAGACACGTAGGGGGCAAAGGCGATCTGCCACAGGGCAGCCAGGGAAATGGTCGCCAGCACGCCTGCAATGTTGAACCCGCCGCGGGTCAGAAAGTCGGTGGTCTGTATGTGGGTGAAGATGTAGCCGAAACCGAGCACGATCCCGGCGCCCAGTACCCAGGTGCCAATGCGGTTGAGCACGTGGATAAAGCGGTAGCCGATGATGCCTATAATCCCGGAACCGATGGCGCCGATCACGATGCCGACCGGCACGGGCACCGAATCGACCACCCCGTGCAGGGATTTGCCCGCCAGCACGATGTTGGAAGCAAAGAAACCGATGTACATGACACCCGCGATCACCACCACCAGCAACGCGCCGAGGGAGCCGAACTGGGCACGGCTCTGGATCATTTGCGGGATGCCCATCTGCGGGCCCTGGGCCGAGTGCAGCGCCATCAGCACGCCGCCGACCAGGTGACCGATGAGGATGGCGACGATGCCCCACATCAGATTAAGGTTGAACAGTTGCACACCCAGTGCTCCGGTGACGATCGGCAGCGGCGCGATGTTGCCGCCGAACCACAGGGTGAACAGGTCTCTTACCTTTCCATGGCGATCTTCGGGGGGCACGTATCCAATCGTGTGTTTCTCGATGAGCGGGGCGTTGGCTGTTGCAGTGGTGACCATGACGAACTCCAAGGCAGGTGAGTACGTGGACGTACTTCGCAGTGCGCCGACAGGGCGGCGCTTTGTTGTTGGAGTGATCATCTGTAATGGGGGCAGGGAGGTAAATTAGTAAGTTTGTTGCTATAGACATTAAAAAAAGTATCTCCCGGGCTTTTTTGCTCCGGTATGTTGCATGCTCCGTGAACGCTGAATAAAACAGCTTTTTCTTGCACTGGTTTGGGGCGAAATCCCACGTTTCCCGAGGTTCCGATGGCTGCCTACAACCTGCGCCAACTCAGATATTTTGTGACCACGGCCGACTGCGGCAGCGTCGCCGAAGCGTCGCGCAAGCTTTACATCGCACAACCGTCCGTCTCGACCGCGATCAAGCAACTGGAAGACAGCTTTGGTGTGCAGCTGTTTATCCGCCATCACGCCCAGGGCGTGTCACTCACTCCCAGTGGCGCACGGTTTTACCGCAAGGCGCTGGAGTTGTTGCGAGTGGCCCATGAGTTCGAACAAAACGCCCTGGCCGACAATGACGTGGTGGCGGGGCAGATCGATATCGGCTGCTTTGAAACCGTCGCACCGCTGTACTTGCCGCGTTTGATCGCCGGCTTCAAGGCGCGTTGGCCCGGGGTGGAAATCCGCATTCGCGACGGTGAGCAGCAGGAGCTGGTACAGGCGCTCACCGCAGGCACTATTGATGTGGCGATGCTGTTTGAACACGACCTGGGAACCGCCATCGAGACTGCGCCACTGATGCCGCCGCAGCAGCCATACGCCCTGTTACCGGCCGATCACCGCTTTGCACAGCAAGCCAGAGTGTCCCTGGCGGATCTGGTCCTGGAGCCGATGATTCTGCTGGATGTGCTGCCCAGCCGGACCTACTTCGTGAGCATATTCGAAGAGCGCGGGTTGACGCCGAATATCGTGTTCAGTTCGCCGTCGATCGAGATGGTTCGGGGGATGGTGGGCAGGGGGTTCGGCTTTTCGATACTGGTGACCAAACCGTTCACCGAGTACACCTATGACGGCCAGAAAGTCGTGTGTGTGCCGCTTGCTGAAACGGTCACGGGTTCAGGCTTGTCGGCTGTGTGGCTGCGTCGCGCACCATTGACCAAGCCGGTGCAGCTGTTTGTCGACTACTGCCGTGAAGAACTGGCGCAGTTACTGGGCTAGAACTGTGGGAGCCGGGCTTGCCCGGCTCCCACAGTTGATGGGTATCGTTTGGGGTATCAGGTGCGGATCGAGTGCAGCATCCGCAGCAGCATGGCATCACATCCCGCCAACTGAGCCACACTCACAAACTCATCCGGCTTGTGCCCCTGGTCCATGCTGCCGGGCCCGCAGACCACCGTGGGAATGCCCACGGCATCGAACAGCCCACCTTCGGTGCCAAACGCGACGGTGCCGAATTCCCGCGAGCCGCTGAACGCTGCAATCAACTCAGCCGCCTGGCTGCGCTCATCAGTCACCAGGCCCGGGTACGCAGACAACTCGGTAAAGCGGATCGCACTCTGCGCGCTGACGGCCTGCATGCGTGGCAACACCTGTTGCTCGGCGTACGCCTTCAACTGCGACGCCACCTCACTCGGGTCCTGGGACGGCAATGCGCGAATCTCGAAATCAAACCGGCAATCGGCAGGCACGATGTTCAGCGCTTTGCCCCCGGTAATCACCCCGGTTTGCACGGTGCTGAACGGCGGATCAAAACGGGGATCCTGTGTCTCCTGTAGTTGGTGCCCTATACGCCCCAACTCGCCAATCAACGCGGCGGCATGCTCGATGGCATTCACGCCATAGGGCGCATAGGCCGAATGACACGCCTCGCCCTGCACATCACAGCGCATGGCGAGCTTGCCTTTATGGCCGAGTACCGGCTTGAGCTGCGTCGGTTCGCCGATAATGCACAACATCGGCTTCACCGGCCGCTGCTCCAGTACCTTGAGCAACGAGCGCACGCCCAGGCAGCCGACTTCTTCGTCGTACGACAGGGCGATATGCACCGGCATGCGCAACGGCGCCTGAATCAGCGCCGGGACCAACGCCAGCACACAAGCGATGTAACCCTTCATATCCGCCGTGCCCCGGCCAAACAGCTTGCCGTCGCGCTCAGTCAGCTCAAACGGTGGCACTGTCCATGGCTGGCCATCCACCGGCACCACGTCGGTGTGTCCCGACAGCACAATACCCGCCAGTCCTTGCGGGCCAATACTGGCGAACAGGTTGGCCTTGCTGCGCTCTTCGTTGTAGACCAACTCACTGGCCACACCGAACCCGGCCAGGTAATCGCGCACAAAGTCGATCAGTTGCAGGTTGGACTCGCGGCTGGTGGTGTCAAACCCCACCAGCTTGTGCAGCAGATCGCGGCTGCTACTCATCGATCATCTCCGGCCACGCCGTAGCCGGGGGAACGGTCGGGAGCGATGGCGCGGTCGATGTAGTCCTGCACTTGCGGGCGATAAGCGTCCCAGAGTTTCTGCAGTTCAGTGATCGGGCGCTCATCGGCCCAGTCCACCCGCAGGTTGATGATCGGCCAGGTCAGTTCGCCCACCACCACCAGCGCGGCGGAATGCACCGGGCCGGCCTCGCCGCCAGCGTCGATGGCGGCATGCATGGCGGCCAGCAGCCGGTCCGCCAGTTGGCCTTCGCCTTGCTCGAACGCCAGGACCATGGCCTCGATCACTGCGCGGTCGGCCAGCATGTTGCCCGCCGCCACGCATTGTTCGCCCGCGACCCCATTGTGGGTACCCAGGGTCTCGCTGCCGCTGAAATGCACGGTGCGGCCCAGGTGATCAATCGCCGTCAGTTGCCGGTACTGGCTGTAGCCATTGCTCGTAAGCGCCTTGTCCAGCGCTGCGGCCGGGGCGAGGCCCCGTTCCAGCAAGTCCAGCACGTCCGGGCCCAGGGCCGGCAGGGTGATGTTCTGGGTTGAAACCGCGCCAACACCGGGACGCAACCAGGGGCAGCGGGCCCCCACGGCAATACTCGATGAACTGATGGCGATGCCCAACTGGCCGGTGTCCGCGCAACGGCCAACGATTGAAAACGTCATGGGTAGCCTCCTTACTCCGGGATAACCGCGATCACATCGATTTCCATCAGCCACTGGGGCTGCCCGAGGGCCGACACCACCAGTCCGGTAGAGATCGGAAACACCCCCTTGAGCCATTTGCCGACTTCCTGGTAAACCGGCTCGCGGTAGCGCGGGTCGATCAGGTAGGTGGTGGTCTTGACGATATGGCTCAGGTCGCTGCCCGCTTCTTCGAGCAGTTGCTTGACGTTACGCATGGCTTGCTCGGTCTGGGCCCTTGGGTCTCCCAGGCCAACGAGCCTGCCTTCGAAATCGGTGCCCACCTGGCCGCGCACATACACGGTGTTGCCGGCGCGCACGGCCTGGCACAGGTCGTTGTCCAGGGTTTGGTTAGGGTAGGTTTCCTTGGTGTTGAACATGCGGATGCGAGTGTGAGTAGGCATCAAATAAACTCCGAAAAAAGTGATCAGGCGCTGACAGTCGGATGGCGAGCCACGGCAGGGGCTTGGCGGTAGTCGAGGTATTTGCGCTGGGTGGCGATGTGGTCGGCCACGTGCTTGGCGTCGTGCCAGACGCCCCAGATAAACGAAGAGCCTCGACGCGACTGCCACGGCAAGCCAAGGAAGTAGATCCCGGACTCGCTCGATACGCCGCGCTGGTGCTGGGGCTTGCCGGTGGCGTCGAACGCATCGACCTTCAACCAGCTGTAGTCCACGGCAAACCCGGTGGCCCAGATGATCGACGTGATACCCGCCGTGGCCAGATCCAGTTCCAGGATCGGGTTCTTGATGCACGGCGCATCAGCAAACACGCGACGGGCTTGCGGTTCCGCAGGTAAGTCCAGGCCGTTACGCTCTACATAGGCATCGGCGGCATCCAGCAGGGCCAGGTAGTTCTCATCACCGCGGGCCAGGTTTTCCAGCAGGTTGGGCTGGAAACGGGCGACGCTGCCATTGAACGATTGGGTCAGGCCAACCAGCGTCATGCCTTGCTGGGCCAGCTCGCGAAAATCGATGGTTTTGCCACCCTGGGCGCCGCTTACCGCAATGGTCACGTGCTCGCGGCCAGGCTTCATCGCCGCCTGATCCCACTCGCCCAGCACACCCAGCCACCAGCAGAAATCGCGGTTGCGATAGGCGCGGGGCGGGCGGTCGTGGGCACCGACGGACAGGTACACCTGGCGACCGGAGCGTTGCAATTCATCGGCGATCTGCACGCCGGAAGAACCCGCACCCACCACCAGAACGGCCCCAGCCGGCAGCTGCGAAGGGTTGCGATAGTCGGCGGAGTGAATCTGATGCAACGCGGTGTCTTGAGGTGCAATCGCCGGAATCACCGGTTTCTGGAATGGCCCGGTCGCCGCCACCACGCGGTTGGCTTCGATCACGCCTTCGCTGGTATGCACGGTAAAGCCCGGGCGTCCGATATTGCGGGTTACAGACAGAACGTCCACGCCGGTTCGGATCGGCGCATTGAACTTGCGTGCATAGGCTTCAAAGTAATCCGCCACCCGCTCTTTTGGCGCAAAGCCATCGTCGGCGACGTCATCGAATGCCATACCCGGAAACCGGTCATGCCAGGCAGGTCCGTTGGCCACCAGCGAATCCCAGCGCCCGGTGCGCCAGCGTTCGGCAATACGACTGCGCTCCAGTACCAGGTGCGGCACGCCTTGCTTGCTCAGGTGCTCACTCATGGCCACGCCAGCCTGACCGGCTCCCACCACCAGGGTGTCTATTTTTGTTATCGCTACCGTCATGTCTCTGTCCTTGCGTAATGCAGTTGGATTCAGTTCGTGCATGACTTCAAGGCTAGGGGGAGGGCAGTTTTAAATAAAATATTATTAAGCTGGGAAGTGAGCATAAAAATTGAATGCAGAAGTTCTCGCCCTGATTACTCAATATTGCCCCTGTATCAACGCGCGAAACGGCATGCACACGGTGCTCAGGACCCTTGTGCCAGACGGGCTGACGCCTTGACCGTGGCCAGGCCGGGGTGGCCAGGCTCCTCACCCTAACGGGTGATTTCGATGATTTTCAGGGTGTGGGAGTATCACTCCACTCCTTGGCGCCAGTGACGTGGTGTCGTACTCAACCGTACTTTCGGCGAGTCTTTGAAGTGGAAAACGACCGGCTTTCATCTGCGCAATGGTTCGAACAGATGGCCAGAGTGACCGAGAGCATCGGGCAAGCGGGCTTCACCGCTACGTTGTTCGAAGCCCTGGGATGTATCTGGCCCATTCAGGCGACCACGTTGTACCTGTACCCCCACGGGGGCATGCCCAGTGCGTTGTTCGAACTGGAAGGCCCCTGGTTGCCACAAGGCAATGTGCGCCAGTACCTGTCCGGGTTCTATTTGCTGGACCCGTTCTACGGGGCCTGCATCGAAGGCGTCAGTTCAGGGTGTTACAACCTTGAGGATGTTGCCCCCGATCACTTCGAACTCGGCGAATACTTCCAGTCGTTTTACCGTCACTCCCATCTGGAAGATGAGTTGAACTACATCCTGCAGTCCAGTGCCGGGCTGAGCCTGTCGGTGTCACTGGCGTTTACGCAAAAACTGGACGCAACCACCACCCAGCAGTTCAAGCGGATAGCGCCCTGGGTGCTGGCGGTGCTGGGCAAGCATTTCGTCGGTCTGGATGCCCGGGGATCGCGCTTCGAAAACCTGCTGGAACAGCGAATCCATTCGGCCCTGAACAACTTTGGCTCGTCGCTGCTGACCGAGCGCGAATGCCGGATTGCCCAGCTGATCTTGCGCGGCCACTCCACACGTTCTCTGGCCGAACGCCTTGGGGTCACGGAAGACACCATCAAGTCCCACCGCAAGAACATCTACAGCAAGCTGGATATCGGTACGCAATCGGAACTGTTTTCCCTGTTTATCGATTCCCTGGCAGAAGCCCAGGGGGTGCTCAGCAAAGACCCCCTTGAAAGCTACATGAGCAAGAACCGCTGAGCGGTGCGCTTGCCCTTGTGTGACTCCCAACAAAAAGAGAAAACCATGAATTTACCATTCGAGTTGAAGCGCCAGACTGAGGATTACCAGCAGGCTGACGCGGCCCACCACATCCACGCCTTTGTGGATCAAAAAGCCCTGAATGCCGAAGGCCCGCGAGTGATGGTGCGGGGCAAGGGACTGTATCTATGGGACAGCGAAGGCAAGCGCTACCTGGACGGTATGTCGGGGCTGTGGTGCACCCAGCTCGGCTATGGTCGCAAGGACTTGACCGCCGCTGCCGCCGCGCAGATGGACCAGCTGTCGTACTACAACATGTTCTTTCACACCACCCATCCGGCGGTGATCGAACTGTCCGAGTTGCTGTTCAGCCTGCTACCGGGTCACTACAGTCACGTGATCTACACCAACTCCGGCTCCGAAGCCAACGAAGTGCTGATCCGTACCGTGCGCCGCTACTGGCAAGTGGTCGGCAAGCCGCAGAAAAAAATCATGATCGGCCGCTGGAATGGCTACCACGGTTCCACCCTCGCGGCTTCTGCGCTGGGCGGCATGAAGTTCATGCACGAAATGGGGGGCATGATTCCCGACGTCGCCCATATCGATGAGCCGTATTGGTACGCCCAGGGCGGCGAGTTGACTCCGACTGAGTTCGGTCGTCGCTGTGCCCTGCAACTGGAAGAAAAGATCCTCGAACTGGGCGCCGAAAACGTAGCGGGCTTTATCGCGGAACCGTTCCAGGGCGCGGGCGGGATGATTTTCCCTCCAGAAAGCTACTGGCCCGAGATTCAACGCATCTGCCGCCAGTACGATGTACTGCTCTGCGCCGATGAGGTGATTGGTGGCTTTGGTCGCACCGGCGAGTGGTTTGCTCATGAGTACTTCGGTTTTGAACCAGATACCCTGTCGATCGCCAAGGGCCTGACCTCCGGTTACATACCGATGGGCGGCCTGGTGCTGAGCAAGCGCATTGCCGATGCGCTGGTGGAGCAGGGCGGGGTCTTCGCCCACGGCCTGACCTACTCCGGGCACCCGGTCGCGGCAGCGGTGGCGCTGGCCAACCTCAAGGCGCTGCGTGATGAAGGCATCGTACGCACGGTGAAGGAAGACACCGGGCCATACCTGCAACAGATCCTGCGCGAAGTGTTCGCCCATCACCCGATGATCGGCGAGATCCAGGGCACGGGCTTGCTCGCGGCCTTGCAGTTCGCCGAGGACAAGAGCACGCGCAAACGCTTCGACAATGAAAACGACCTGGCCTGGCAGTGCCGCACCTTTGGTTTTGAAGAGGGCGTCATCATTCGCTCGACATTGGGCCGCATGATCATGGCGCCCGCCCTGGTAGCAACCCGAGGCGAACTGGACGAGCTGGTCGAGAAGACCCGCATTGCAGTAGACCGCACCGCACGGATCGCGGGAAAACTGTGAAGTGATCGGCCCACCACCCCGCATCCGGGGTGGTGGGCGACATCGTTACATCGCCCTGCGTGCACATCACCACTTTCAACGAATGATTCACTAACGGTATCGATTTCATCGAATGCCGCGGCGCCCTGCATTCCAATTTCCAGGAGTCAGCAATGAATACAATAACAAACGTGGCCGATACTCCCTCCCATCATTCCTCCTCCAGCGCAACGTCGGCCCGCAGGTTTCGACAACCGCTGGGCCTTGTCGGACTGGTTCTTTTCGGCCTGGCCTACATGGTCCCGCTGGCGGTGTTTACCACCTACGGCCTGGTCACCCAGATGACCAAGGGGCACCTGCCGACCGCCTACCTGTTGACGCTCGCGGCCATGCTGCTGACCGCCTACAGCTATGGACGCATGGTTCAGGCGCACCCTTATTCAGGATCGGTCTACACCTATACGCGCAAGGCATTTGGTGCCTATTTCGGCTTTATTGCCGGCTGGACGTTATTGCTGGACTACATCTTCCTGCCGTTGCTCAGCTATTTGCTGATCGGCATCTACATGTCCGAGTACTTTCCCGCCATTCCGACCGCGGTGTGGGTGCTCGGCTCCATTGCCCTGGTGACGGTACTCAACCTGGTGGGTATCGAGTCCATCACCCGGGTCAACTGGATACTGATCGTTGCCCAACTGGTCTTCATCGTGGTGTTCGTGGCGTTGTCAGTGAACACCCTGAGCGGGCATTCCGAACCGCTTTCACTGCTCGAGCCCTTCCACCATGAAGGCTTCAGCGTGCCGTTGATCATGACGGGGGCAGCCGTGCTGTGCCTGTCATTTCTGGGCTTCGATGCGGTGTCGACCATGGCCGAAGAAACCCCTGACCCCAAGCGTACGATTCCGCTCGCCATCATGGTGGTGTCGTTGGTCGGAGGGCTGCTGTTTCTGGTGGTTTCGTATTGTGCCCAGATGGTTTTTCCGGAATGGAACAGCTTCGCCGACCCGGATTCGGCGTCGGTGGACGTGATGCGTCGCGTCGGTGGCGAACTGCTGGTGACTGCGTTTACCGCGACCTATGTGGCGGGCTGTTTCGCCTCGGCAATGGTGTCCCAGGCCAGTGTCTCCCGCGTGCTGTTTGCAATGGGACGGGACGGAGCATTGCCCCGCGTACTCGGCAAGCTGGTCTCGAAAAAACGGGTGCCTGCCAACGCGATCATCCTGGTCAGTCTGTTCTCTCTGATTGCCCTGTTCATCACCCTGGATACCGTCGCCAACATGATCAGCTTTGGCGCGCTGTTCGCGTTCTCGGCGGTGAATCTGGCAGTGATCAAGCATTACCTGATTGATCAGAAGCTGCGCGGACGCCGCAACTACCTGATGTACGCCGTGCTGCCGGGGCTGGGGTTCCTCAGCACCCTCTGGTTGTGGACGAGCCTTTCGAGCATGTCGTTCCTCATTGGTCTGTGCTGGATGGGCCTGGGGCTCCTGTGTCTGCTGGGCGTCACCCGGGGGTTCCGGGTGGGCATGCCGGATTTGAAAATCGCGGAATAACTACAAAAAAATCCACTTGGGAGTACTGACATGTTCAACCTTGACTACTGGCAGCAGCGTGTTGCCCGCCAAACCTTCATTGACACCGCGCTGATCGACGGCCAGCCAGTGAGTTCGATGTCCGGGGCGACCTTCGACGCCATCAACCCGGCGACCAATCAATTGCTGGCCCGTGTCGCCGCGTGCGGCGAACAAGAAGTCAACCTGGCAGTGCGCTCAGCACGGCGCGCCTTTAACACAGGCCCTTGGCGGCGCATGGCCCCGGGGGAGCGCAAGAAAATCCTGATCAAGTTGTCCGGGCTGCTGATGGCCCACCGCGAAGAGCTGGCGCTGCTGGATTCGCTGAACATGGGCAAGCCGGTGATGGATGCCTACAACGTGGATGTACCCGGCGCCGCACACGTTTTTGCCTGGTACGGCGAAGCCCTCGACAAGGTCTATGATCAGGTCGCACCTACGGCTCATAACGCACTGGCCACCATCACCCGGGAAGCGCTGGGGGTTGTTGCCGCGGTGGTGCCGTGGAATTTTCCGCTGGACATGGCCGCCTGGAAACTGGCCCCCGCATTGGCTGCCGGCAACAGCGTGGTGCTGAAACCGGCGGAGCAATCGCCATTTTCTGCGTTGCGCCTGGCCCAGCTCGCCTTGGAGGCCGGTATCCCGGAAGGTGTGCTGAACGTGGTGCCCGGCCTGGGCGAGAGCGCCGGCAAGGCCCTCGGCTTGCATCCCGACGTTGATTGCCTGGTGTTCACCGGTTCCACCCAGGTCGGCAAGTACTTCATGCAGTATGCCGCGCAGTCCAACCTCAAGCAGGTCTGGCTGGAGTGCGGTGGCAAGAGCCCGAACCTGGTGTTCGAAGACTGCCAGGATCTGGACCTGGCTGCGGAAAAAGCCGCCTTCGGCATTTTCTTCAATCAGGGTGAAGTGTGCTCGGCCAACTCCCGGCTCTACGTGCAGCGCTCCATCCACGACGAATTCGTCGAGCGCCTGATCAGCAAGTCCCGCGCCTGGTTGCCCGGTGATCCCCTGAACCCGGGAAGCGCTGCGGGCGCCATCGTCGACAGCGAGCAAACAGCCCGCATCATGAAAGCCATCGGCCAGGCCACTGCGGGTGGTGCCACGTTGTTGAGCGGTGGTGAACAGCTGACCATCAATGGCTCTTCAAACTTTATCCAGCCGACGATATTCGCCAACGTGAACAGCGCCATGAGCATTTCCCGTGAAGAGGTGTTTGGTCCCGTCCTGGCCGTCAGCGCCTTTGATACTGAAGAGGAGGCCGTGGCGCAAGCCAACGACAGCATTTACGGCCTGGCGGCGTCGGTGTGGAGCGATGACCTGAATCGTGCCCACCGTGTGGCCCGTGCCCTGAATGCCGGTACGGTGTCGGTCAATACCGTCGACGCTCTGGATGTGGCGGTTCCCTTTGGCGGAGGCAAGCAGTCCGGTTTCGGGCGCGATCTGTCGCTGCACTCGTTTGACAAGTACACGCAACTGAAAACCACCTGGTTTCAGTTGCGTTAAACAGGGGTGGGAGCGGGGTGATCGGACGGATTCAGAGGCTGGGCAGAACCCTCGTTTTGCGCCAGCAACCTATCTATCAAGCTGCGGATGACCTTTGGCAGAGCCTCAAGATCACGGACCAGAATGCTTCGCTCCCGCACGCGCCAGGGCTCGTCGAGCTCGATGACTGACAGGCCCATGGTCTGTTGATGTCGACGGGCCGAAGACTCCGGCAGGATGGCCAGGCCCACGCCCGCTTCGACCATCCGGCACATCGCTTCAAAGCTGTAGACCTTGATCCGCATGTTCAGCGTATTGCCGTGCAGGGCCACCTGTTCGCTCAAGAAACGCAGCAGGGTGGTGCCTTCGTGCAAACCGATGTGCGCATAGGCCAGGGTCTCCGCCAGCTTGATGGTTGTGCGCCCGGCCAGGGGATGGTCGAGGGGCGTGACCAGTACCAGCTGGTCAGTACTGAAGTGTATGACCTGCAAACTGTCGGCCTCGACCGGGCCGGCAATGATGCCCATGTCCGTCGAGCCCTCCAGCACGCCCCGAACAATGTCGCGGCTCAATCGCTCCTGCAGGTCAACCGTCACCCCCGGACGTTCGGCGAGAAAGCCTGCAAGGATTTCGGGCAAGAACTCCGTGGCCGCCGTGGTGTTGGCAAAGATCCTGATATGCCCCGATGACTCGGTGCCGTACTCGGTGAACTCGCTTTTCAGGTAGTCCACCTGCCGCATGATCACGCGGGCATGGTGCAGGAACAGTTCCCCCGCAGGTGTGAGTTCAACGCCCCGACTGTCACGGTAGAGCAGGCGGCTGGCGAGGTTTTCTTCCAGGCTTTTGATCCGGGCGCTGGCGGCTGCCGGGGAGATGAATGCCTTGCGCGCACCCTGGGTCATGCTGGGGGATTCGGCGATATGGATAAACAGGCGCAGGTCGACGAGATCAAAGTGCATGCAGATTTTCCCAGGGCATGAATGCTGCTGTGTGGCTGCGGCGTTAAGCAAAACCGAACGCCCCCTTACCGAAACGCAGATTCACAGATCGCTGTGCTTTTGGCAATCATGGTCAAAATAACAAGCCACGGGGCAATCACCGATGAGCGATAACGCACTGTCTGCCTGGATCGGTCGCACTGAAGAGTGCCATGACTGTCTGAGCCTTAACCTGGTCACCCGCATCGCCGCGACCTTCGGCGAGCAGGCGCCACTGGCCGGTGAGCCGCTGCCGCCATTGTGGCAGTGGTGTTTTTTCCAGAGCGCAGTGGCGCCGGGCGAGCTGGGTGGCGATGGCCATCCGGCACGCGGGGGCTTCCTGCCACCCGCCGATAACCGCAACCGCATGTGGGCGGGCGGGCGTATCGAATTCCACATCCCGCTGAAGGTGGGCGCTCAGGCGACGCGCCTCTCCACCATCACCGATGTCCAGGAAAAACACGGCAAGACCGGCGCTCTGCTGTTTGTCACGGTGCAGCATGACTACTTTCAAGACGGCCAGTTGGCGATCCGTGAAGAACAGGACATCGTCTACCGCGAGCCGACGCCTCCCAAGCTGGCGAGCGGCGACCCGATGCCCGAAGGCGCCTGGCAGGAGTCCGTCACGCCTACCCCCACCTTGTTGTTCCGTTATTCGGCCGTGACCTTCAATGGGCACCGCATCCACTACGACTGGCCCTATGCGACCGAGGTCGAGGGCTACCCGGGGCTGGTGGTTCACGGCCCGCTGATGGCCACGCTCAGTGTGCGCGCGTTCTGCCAGGCCAATCCCGATGCACGGCTGCGCCGCTTCGCTTATCGCGGCCTGCGCCCATTGATTGCGCCTCATCCCTTTGACGTGAGCGGTCGCATTGCCGCGGCGGGCAGGGCTGAGTTGTGGGTGGGCAATGCTGAAGGTATTGCCCAAAAGAGCGAAGTGACCTTCGACTGAATAATGACAATAAGGATCTGCAATGAATCCGTATCTGAACGAAGACTACAACGCTATTCGCGAGGGTGTGCGCGCCCTGTGTGCCGAGTTTCCCGCGCAGTACTGGCGCAGGATTGACGAAGAAAAAGGCTTTCCTGAAGCGTTTGTGGCCGCCATGACCGAGGCCGGCTGGCTGTCGGCGATGATCCCTGAACAGTACGGCGGCTCGGGCCTGGGGCTGGCCGAAGCGTCGATCATTCTGGAAGAAGTGAACCACTGCGGCGGTAACTCCGGCACCGTGCATGGCCAGATGTACAACATGTTCACTTTGCTGCGCCACGGCAGTGAAGCGCAAAAAAGCTATTACCTGCCCAAGCTGGCCAGCGGTGAGCTGCGCCTGCAATCCATGGCCGTGACCGAGCCCACCACCGGCACCGACACCACCAAGATCAAGACCACGGCCGTGCGTCAGGGCGACTCCTACGTGATCAACGGCCAGAAGGTCTGGATTTCGCGGGTACAGCATTCCGACCTGATGATCCTGCTGGCCCGCACCACGCCGCTGGCCGACGTGCAGAAAAAAGTCGACGGCATGTCGATCTTCCTGGTGGATTTGCGCGAAGCCATCGGCAACGGCCTGACCGTGCAGCCGATTGCCAACATGGTCAATCACGAAACCAACGAGCTGTTCTTCGACAACCTGCACATCCCCGCCAGCAGCCTGATCGGCGAAGAGGGCAAGGGCTTTCGCTACATTCTCGACGGGCTCAATGCCGAACGCACCCTGATCGCTGCCGAGTGCATTGGCGATGGCCGCTGGTTCAATGAAAAGTCTGCGCAGTACGCCCGTGAGCGTGAGGTGTTCGGCCGTCCGATCGGGCAGAACCAGGGCGTGCAGTTCCCGATTGCCGAGGCCTACATCGAGCTTGAGGCCGCGGACTTGATGCGCTGGCGTGCGTGCGAGGAGTACGACAGCGGGCGCAGTGCCGGGGCTGCGGCCAACATGGCCAAGTACCTCGCGGCCAAGGCCAGTTGGGAAGCAGCCAACACCTGCCTGCAGACCCACGGCGGTTTCGGTTTTGCCAATGAATATGACGTCGAGCGCAAGTTTCGCGAGACCCGTCTGTATCAGGTGGCGCCCATCTCCACCAACCTGATCCTGTCCTACGTGGCCGAGCACCTGCTTGAGTTGCCGCGTTCTTTCTAAGCATTGACCCGAATTTACATCTGGAGCCTTAACGGAGATTAAGCATGCAGATCAGCCATCTCGACCATCTGGTACTGACGGTACGTGATATTCCCAGGAGTCTGGATTTCTACAGCCGTGTGCTGGGTATGCAGCCGGTAGTGTTTGGCCAGGGGCGCCATGCCCTGTCGTTTGGTCAGCAGAAAATCAACCTGCACCAGGCCGGTGCCGAGTTCGAACCCAAGGCTACGCATCCACTGCCGGGGTCGGCCGACGTGTGCTTCATCGTCAATGACCGACTGGACATCGTCATCGAGCAGTTGCACGCCCAGGGCGTGAAGATTTTGGAAGGCCCGGTCATGCGTACAGGTGCCCGGGGACCGATCCGCTCGATTTACCTGCTTGATCCGGACCTCAACCTGATCGAACTTTCGAATGCCATGGAGCACGCTGAATGAGTCAGCACACACAAGCGCTCACCGGGTTTTTGGCCGGCCTGCGCTACGAGCAGTTGCCCGAAGCCGTGATCAGCCGTACCGAAGACCTGTTTCTCGACTGGCTGGGCTCGGCCCTGGCCAGCCAGGGCTCGCACCCCATCCCGTTATTCGAGTGCTATGGCGCAATGATGGGCCCGGCCAGCGGACCGGCAACAATTCTGGTCAGTGGCAAGACCACCTCCGCGTATTTCGCCGCGCTGATCAATGGCGCCAGCTCACACCTGGTGGAGCAGGACGACCTGCACAACAGCTCCGTGCTGCACCCGGCGACGGTGGTGTTTGCGGCGGTGCTGGCTGCTGCCCAGGATCTGGGTAAAACGGGCCGCGACCTGATCGTGGCCGCCGTGGCCGGTTATGAAGCCGGCATTCGTATTGGTGAATTCCTCGGTCGTTCGCACTACCGCATCTTCCACACCACGGCCACGGTCGGCACCCTGGCGGCGGCAGTGGGGGTGGGCAAGTTGATGGACTTCAATCAGGAGCAGTTCACTCACCTGCTCGGCACGGCGGGCACCCAGGCGGCGGGCCTGTGGGAGTTTCTGCGTGACGCGGCAGACTCCAAACAGCTGCATACCGCCAAGGCGGCGGCCGACGGCCTGTTGGCGGCCTACCTCACCGCCGAGGGCCTGAGTGGCGCTAAAAATATTCTCGAAGGCGAGCAGGGCATGGCCGCAGGAATGTCCAGCGACGCCAATCCAGCATGCCTTTCCGACAGCCTGGGCAGCCGTTGGGCCCTGATTGAAACCTCGTTCAAGTTTCACGCCTCGTGCCGCCACACGCACCCGGCGGCGGATGCCCTGCTGGAGGTGATGCAGCGCGAGAATCTGCGGGCTGAAGACATTGCCAGCGTGATCACCCGAGTCCATCAGGGCGCCATCGACGTGTTGGGGCGCGTGCAGGTGCCAGAGACCGTTCACCAGGCCAAATTCTCAATGGGCACGGTGCTGGGCCTGATCGCCGTTTACGGCAAGGCCGGATTGCCCGAATTTCATCAACACGCGTTGACCGATCCACGCATCGGGGCGTTTCGCGACAAGGTAAGCATGGTGCTGGACGAGCACGTCGACGGCGCCTACCCGCAGCGCTGGCTGGGCCGTGTGGAGGTGACGACGGTGCAGGGCCGGACGGTGTCCGGGAGCATCGATGAGCCCAAGGGCGATCCGGGCAACACCCTGAGCCGCGCTGAGCTGGAGGACAAGTTTCGCCGCCTGCTGGCCTTCTCGGGAGCGTGCAGTGACGAGCAGGCGACGGGGCTTGTGGAGCTGGTCTGGCACCTGCGCCATCTGGACAACCTGGACGTGCTGACCCGCACTGCCGCACCTGCAGGGACTGCATCATGAACGACACGGCATTCAAACCCCGCCCGCTGGACGGCATCACGGTTGTGAGTCTGGAACACGCCATCGCGGCGCCGTTTTGCACCCGTCAGCTGGCTGACCTGGGCGCGCGGGTGATCAAGATCGAACGCCCCGGCTCCGGTGACTTTGCCCGTGACTATGACGAGCGGGTCAATGGCCTGGCCTCGCATTTCGTGTGGACCAACCGCTCCAAGGAAAGCCTGACCCTGAACGTCAAGCAGCCCGACGCGGGAGAGGTTCTCGACAAGCTGCTGGCCACGGCCGATGTGCTGGTGCAGAACCTGGCGCCGGGCGCAGCCCAGCGTATGGGGTTGTCGTTCGAAGCCCTGCATGAGCGTTTTCCCAGGTTGATCGTCTGCGATATCTCCGGCTACGGCGAGGGCGGGCCCTACGAGCAGAAAAAGGCTTACGACTTGCTGATCCAGAGCGAAGGCGGCTTTTTGTCCGTCACCGGCGGGCCGGGGGAAAACGACATGGCCAAAGCCGGTTGCTCCATTGCCGATATCGCGGCGGGCATGTACGCCTACACCGGCGTGCTTTCGGCCCTGCTGTTGCGGGACAAGACCGGGGAGGGCAGCCGCATCGATGTGTCGATGCTGGAAAGCCTGGTGGAGTGGATGAATTACCCGATGTATTACGCCTACGACGGCGCGGCACCGCCTCCGCGGGCCGGGGCCGCCCACGCCACAATCTACCCCTACGGACCGTTCCCAGCGGGGGACGGCGGTACGGTGATGCTCGGCCTGCAGAACGAGCGTGAATGGCAACAGTTCTGCGACAAGGTGTTGCTGCAGCCGGGGTTGGCGGCCGACGTACGCTTTAATGCCAACGCGCGGCGCTCGGACAATCGTGCCGAGTTGCGGGCCATCATCGTTGACGAATTTGCCCGCCTGAGCGCCGATGAAGTCATCGCACGGCTCGACGGGGCGTCGATTGCCAATGCCCATGTCAACGACATGGCCGGGGTGTGGGCCCATCCGCAGCTTCAGGCCCGTGACCGCTGGCGCGAGGTGGACAGTCCGGTCGGCAAGTTGCCCGCACTGCTGCCACCGGGACGCAACGTCGCTTTTGAACCGCGAATGGATGCTGTGCCGCGCCTGGGCGAGCACACCGACAGCCTGCTTGGCGAACTGGGCTATGGCGCCACGGACATCCAGCGACTCCACCAACAAGGAGCGGTGTGAGGCCGTCGCCTCAGACTGCGGTACGGAGCATTGCCATGAATAAAATTGCCATGAATAAAACAGTCATTCGATCAGCGCTGTTTGTACCCGCCACTCGCCCCGAGCGTATTGCCAAGGCGCTGGCAAGCGGCGCCGATGCGGTCATCGTCGACCTTGAGGACGCCGTGGCGGAACACCTCAAGGTGCAGGCGCGGGCCAATCTGGAGGCGTTTCTGGAGGCCAATCCCGACGCTCGGGTGCTGGTTCGCATCAATGCGCCGCAGCATGAACAACAGGCGGCTGATCTGGACCTGTGCCGTCGCCAGCCCGGTGTGGTGGCGGTATTGCTGCCCAAGGCAGAGAGCGCCGTGCAGGTCGAATTGGCGGCGGCTTGCGCCAAGCCCGTCTGGCCGATCATCGAAAGCGCCAGGGGCTTGCTTGAAATAAAAGCCATCGCCCGGGCAGCGGGGGTTGAACGACTGACGTTCGGTGCCCTGGACCTTGGCCTGGACTTGGGCTTGAGCAGCACGAGCGCCGCAGCGCAGCGCATGCTCGACCAGGCCCGCTATGCCATTTTGCTGCACAGCCGACTGGTGCAACTGGCGCCGCCGCTGGACAGCGTTTTTCCGGATATCAAAAACATCGAGGGCATGGCCCGAATGGCTGCCGATGCCCGGGACATGGGATTTGGCGGCCTGCTGTGCATCCATCCCAGTCAGGTTGCTTTGATTCACGACACCTACATGCCGGGGGCTGAAGAGCTGGACCGGGCCCGGCGGATTCTGGCTGCGGTTGAGTCCGCAGGCGGGGTGTTCGTGGTTGACGGGCAGATGGTCGATGCGCCGGTGATCGAGCATTCACGACGAATCGTGCGGCGGGCAGGGGCTGCGCCTGTCTGACACAAACCGCACGAAGGCAACACCAGGCACTACCAAACTTATAACAACAAGAGGTATGTACCCATGTTCAAGCACACCCTTATGGCTTTGGCCTGCGCACTTCCACTATTGACCGGTCATGCGGGCGCGGCCGATCCCATCAGTATCAAGTTCGCCCACGTCGTCGCCGAACACACCCCCAAGGGGCAGGGCGCGCTGCTGTTCAAGAAGCTGGCCGAGGAGCGCCTGCCAGGGCAGGTCAAGGTCGAGGTCTACCCGAACTCCTCGCTGTTCGGTGACGGCAAGGAAATGGAAGCGCTGTTGCTGGGGGACGTGCAACTGCTGGCGCCGTCGCTGGCCAAGTTCGAGCACTACTCCAAGCCGATCCAGATCTTCGACCTGCCATTTCTCTTCGATGATATCCATGCGGTTGACCGCTTCCAGCAAAGCCCGCAAGGCCAGGCCCTGCTCACATCCATGGAAGGCAAGGGCATTACCGGCCTCGGTTACTGGCACAACGGCATGAAGCAGTTGTCCGCCAACAAGGCCCTGCAGGAACCCAAGGATGCCCGGGGTTTGAAGTTCCGCGTACAGGCTTCCGCCGTGCTCGATGAACAGTTCAAGGCCCTGCGCGCCGCGCCGCGCAAGATGAGCTTTGCCGAGGTCTACCAGGGCTTGCAGACCGGGGTGGTCAATGGCACCGAGAACACCTGGTCGAACTACGAGAGCCAGAAAGTGTATGAGGTGCAGAAGTTCTTCACCGAGTCCAATCATGGCGCGATCGACTACATGGTGATCACCAACACCAAGTTCTGGAACAGCCTGCCACCGGATGTGCGCAGCACCCTGGATGAGGTCATGGCCGAGGTCACGGTGGAGGTGAACAAGCAGGCAGAGGTGCTGAACCAGGCCTCACGGCAGAAAATCGTCGATTTTGGCAACAGCGAAATCATCAGCCTGACCCCGCAACAACGGGAGCAGTGGCGTGAAGCCATGCGCCCGGTGTGGAAGAAGTTCGAAAGCGCCATCGGCCCGGATGTGATCGAAGCCGCCGAAAAAGCCAACCAAAGCAGCTAAGGCCTTGTATGTCGTTGGCGACCCCGGGTGGGGTCGCCCGCGCTTGCATCGGTTCCATGTGTCGCTTTGCGACCGCTTTTTCAAGGGAGATAACCCATGCACGCAGTTGTTCGTGTCTGGAACCACGCGGAAGAAATGCTGGTGGCGTTCCTGCTTGCAGGAATGACCCTGGTCACATTTTCCTATGTGGTGTTCAACAACCTCTACGGCATTTTCTACTCGCTGGGGGATTCGCTTCCATTTGGCAACGAAGCCATGCTCAGCATCGGCGACGGTATTTTGTACATCGCCCAGGAGATGACCTGGAGCGTGGCGCTGACCAAGGCGATGTTCGGCTGGCTGATTTTTGTCGGCCTGGCCTGGGGCGTGCGGATTGGCGCGCACATAGGTGTCGACTTGCTGGTGCGCCAGTTCAATCCTGCCAACCAGCGCCGCGTGGCCTTGCTCGCCGTGGCCATCTGCCTGGGTTACTGCGCCTTGATGGCCTACTCCAGCGAGCAGTGGGTTGCCACGTTGTATCAAGTGGGGACCAGTGCCGAAGACCTGGACCGATTCGGCATTGCCCAATGGCAAATCGTAATGATCGTACCCATCGGTTTTGCCCTGATGTTCGTTCGTTTCCTGCAGATTTTCATCCGTATCGCCCAAGGCAAGCAGCAGGGACTGGGCTTGCACAGTGAGCTGGATGACGCCGTCAAGCTGGCGGAAAACGACAAGCAGGGGACCGACCAATGACCATTACCTTCCTTTTTTTCGCCCTGTTCGTGCTGATGTTCATTGGCATTCCGGTGGCGATTTCCCTGGGTTTGTCCGGGGCCATGACCATCCTGTTCTTCAGCAACGACTCGGTGCGTTCCCTGGCGATCAAACTGTTTGAAACCAGCGAGCACTACACACTGCTGGCCATTCCGTTCTTTCTGCTGTCTGGCGCATTCATGACCAGCGGTGGCGTAGCCCGTCGCCTGATCGACTTCGCCAACGCTTGCGTCGGTCACATCAAGGGTGGCCTGGCCATCGCAGCGATCCTTGCCTGCATGCTGTTTGCCGCCCTGAGCGGTTCGTCGCCGGCCACGGTGGCTGCGGTGGGTTCGATCGTCATCGCGGGCATGGTGCGTTCCGGCTACAAGCAAGACTTTGCCGCCGGTATTGTGTGCAACGCGGGCACCCTGGGCATTCTGATTCCACCGTCGATTGTCATGGTGGTGTACGCCACCGCGACCGAGACATCGGTGGGCAAGCTGTTCATGGCAGGCGTTGTGCCGGGGCTGTTGCTGGGCCTTGTATTGATGATCACCATCTACATCATGGCCCGCGTGAAAGACATGCCATCGCTGCCACGGGCCACGTTCAAGGAAATCATGGTCGCGGGCCGAAGGGCCGGTTGGGGCCTGATGCTGATCGTGATCATTCTGGGCGGTATCTACTCGGGCATGTTCACACCGACCGAAGCGGCTGCCGTGGCCGCCGTCTATGCCGCGTTCGTGGCCATCTTCATCTACAAGGACATGACCGTACGGCAATGCCCGAAAGTGATTATCGAAGCGGGCAAGCTGAGTGTGGTGCTGATGTTCATCATCGCCAACGCCATGCTGTTCGCTCACGTACTGACTACCGAGCAGATCCCGCAGTCGATCACGGCCTGGGTGGTGGAGCAGGGTTTTACGCCGATTGAGTTCCTGCTGGTGGTCAACGTCGTGCTGCTGGTTGCGGGCACCTTTATGGAGCCGTCCGCGATCATCCTGATCCTTGCGCCGATTCTGTTTCCGATTGCGATGCAACTGGGCATCGATCCGATCCACCTTGGCATCATCATGGTGGTGAACATGGAAATCGGGCTGATCACACCGCCGACCGGGCTTAACCTGTTTGTCACCTCGGCGGTGACGGGCATGCCGCTGACCCGCGTGGTGCGAGCGGTATCGCCGTGGCTGCTGGTGATGCTGGCGTTCCTGGTGCTGGTGACGTATGTGCCGTTTGTTTCACTGGCGTTGCCGAACTGGTTGGGGATGTAGGTGTAGCCGCTTCGCGCTCGATCGACACGCGGGATGGGTGAAGAATCTGTAGTCGCTGACGAGCCGTGCGAGGCTGCGATCGGCTGCGCAGCAGTCGTAAAGTCAGCTTCCACGGTTAATCAGGGATACCGCGCGTGCCGGTTTTGCGACCGCTTCGTCGCAGTGGCGCACCATCTCGATCGCAGCCTTCGTTCCTCGTCAGCGACTACACGCGGGATGGGTGACGAACGCTGTAGCCGCTGACGAGCCGTGCGAGGCTGCGTCCGGCTGCGAAGCAGTCGTAAAGTCAGTTTCCTTGGTTTATCAGGCACACCGCGTGCACCGGTTTTGCGACCGCTTCGTCGCAGTGGCGCACCATCTCGATCGTAGCCTCGTTCTACTCGTCAACTGCTACGCAGTGGTATGAGTTGCGACATTCGTAGCAGCTGACGAGCCGTGCGAGGCTGCGTCCGGTTTGGTGCGCCACTGCGACGCAGTAGTCGTAAAACATCATGACGCCTATCGCAGCCTTCGTTCCTCGTCAGCGACTACACGCGGCTACACAGCAATTGCCCGCCTCGCAGGTTTATACTCGGCACCTTCGCAATTCATCACTTCCCTGGGTATCGAGATTTCTCATGAGCCGTTCTCTTTCCATGTCTCCTGCGCGCAAGCCGGTCGCGCCACTGGTGGCTTTTGTCCTTTTGTTGTTTGGCGCTGCGTTCCTGCAAAACAGTGTCGGCTCGCGCCAGGTGCTGTTGCTGGTCGTCGGAGCCGCTCTGGGTTTGACGCTCTATCACGCGGCCTTCGGATTTACTTCGGCATGGCGGGTGTTTATCAATGATCGGCGCGGCGCAGGTTTGCGTGCGCAAATGGTGATGCTCGCTGTGGTGGTGGTGCTGTTTTTCCCCGCGCTGGGAGCTGGCACTTTGTTTGGCCAGCCGGTGGTCGGTCTGGTGGCGCCTGTCGGGATTTCGGTGGTGTTCGGCGCATTCATTTTCGGGATCGGCATGCAACTGGGCGGCGGGTGTGCGTCCGGGACCCTGTTCACCGTCGGTGGTGGCAATGCGCGAATGCTGGTCACGCTGTTGTTCTTTATCTGCGGCTCCCTGATTGCCACTCACCATGTTGATTGGTGGTTTGCGCTGCCCTCGTTTGCACCCGTTTCCATCGTCAAGAGCTTTGGCGTGGTTCCGGCTTTGCTCTTGAGTCTGGCCGTGTTCGCAGTCATTGCTGCGGTGACGGTGCGCCTGGAAAAGGGCCGTCATGGCACGCTGGAAGAGGGCGTTAGCAGCGAACATCAGGGGCTGCGCCGCTTCTTGCGGGGGCCGTGGCCGTTGGTGTGGGGGGCGATCGGCCTGGCGTTGCTCAATTACGCCACGCTGGCCCTGGCCGGGCGGCCCTGGGGTATTACGTCGGCCTTTGCACTGTGGGGCGCCAAGGCCGCGAGCGGGTTGGGCGTCGATGTCGGCAGCTGGGCGTTCTGGCAGATGCCGGGCAATGCCAAAGCCCTGGCCGCGCCTGTCTGGGAAGACGTCACCAGCGTCATGAACATGGGCATTGTCCTGGGTGCGCTCTTGGCGGCAGGTCTGGCCGGACGTTTCGCACCCAGCCTGAAAATCCCGGCCCGCTCGCTGGTGGCGGCGGTGATCGGCGGCTTGTTGCTCGGTTATGGTTCGCGTCTGGCCTACGGCTGCAACATCGGTGCGTATTTCAGTGGCATCGCGTCGGGCAGCCTGCATGGCTGGGTGTGGCTCGTGGCTGCGTTTATCGGCAATAGCGTGGGCGTGCGCCTGCGGCCATTGTTCTTTGAAGGCGAGCGTCGGCAGGTGGCGCTGAGCGGCTGCTGAGAAGGCGGGCGGTACGGGCGTGCTGATCCTTTCTCAGCAACGCCCGTATTAAAGCGACAGGAAATCTTTATGCCGATTTCCTGGGTTCAAGGTTGATCAGTGTTCTTGCTCGAAGTGCTTTTTACGGGGTGACGAGGCGTGCTCATGGTGCTCGTCGGTCTCCACAATCGGCACTTCCTTGCCGTTGCAGTCGAACAGCTTGCCATCGCGGAACACGTCACCGTCGTTGAGCCGGCTGATATCCCGTGAGTGCAGGATGCGATCGCTGGCGGCGACGAATACCGACTGTTGGTCGGAGTTACCGGCCCGCAGGTGGTTGAACAGCAGGTTGAGCAGGATGGCCATGATCGCTGCCGAGCTGATGCCGGAGTGGAAAATGGTCTCGAACCACGTCGGGAAGTGGTGATAGAAGTTGGGCGCCGCAATCGGGATCATGCCGAAGCCGATCGATGTCGCCACGATGATCAGGTTCATGTTGTTGCGGTAATCCACCTGGGCCAGGGTGCGGATGCCGCTGGCCGCGACGGTGCCGAACAGTACCAGGCCAGCACCACCGAGGACGGCAGTGGGTACGGCCGCCACCAGTCTGCCCATGACCGGCAGCAGGCCCAGCGTCACCAGGATCAACCCCGCCGTCGCCACCACGTAGCGGCTTTTCACGCCGGTGACGGCTACCAGGCCAACGTTTTGCGCAAAGGCACTCTGAGTGAAGGAGCCAAACAGTGGCGCCAGGGCGCTGGAGATCATGTCCGCCCGCAGGCCGTTGCCGAGGCGTTTCGAGTCGACTTTGGTTTCGATGATCTCTCCAACGGCGAGGATGTCCGCGGAGGTTTCGACCATGGTCACGATGATCACGATCAGCATCGACAGGATGGCGGCAAGCCTGAACTCAGGCATGCCGTAGTGCAGGACTTCGGGCAGTGCAACCAGCGAGCCTTCCAGCACATTGGAGAAGTCGGTCATGCCAAAGGCCCATGCGACCAGGGTGCCGATGACGATCGCCAGCAGAATCGACAGGCGAGAAATACTGGCGCTCCCCAGCTTGCTCAGCAGCAGTACGGTCACCAGCGTGAATGCCGCCAGGCCGATGTTGGCCGTGCTGCCAAAGTCTGCGGCCTGACTGTTGCCACCCATGGCCCAGCGGGCCGTGACAGGCATCAGGGTCAGGCCGATGGTGACGATGACGATACCCGTCACCAGCGGCGGAAAGTACTTGATGATGCTCGAAAACAACGGCGTGATCAGCAAGCCCACCAACGACGCCACAATCACCGCGCCGAACACCACAGGCAGCCCGCCAGCCCCGTCGCTGCCGATAATGGCCACCATGGTTGCGACACCGGCGAAGGACACCCCCTGAACCAGCGGCAGGCGACAGCCGAAGAAGGGAATGCCAAGGGTTTGCAGCAAAGTGGCCAGGCCTCCTGCGAACAGCGATGCGGCGATCAGCAGGCCAACATCGGCTGAAGAAAGGCCGGCAGCCTGACCGATGATCAGGGGGACAGCGATGATGCCTCCGTACATGGTCAGCACATGCTGAAGTCCGTAGGCCAGGTTGGCGCCAATACCGAGGTTTTCGTCCTCTGGACGAGATGAAGCGGAAGAAGTCATGGTGAGTAGCTCGCTTTTGTTATTTTAGATGCGTCTAACAGCACGTTCTCAGTCGCATTCGACGAGTGTTGGGCTCAGTAGCGGCCCGTCGTTGCCCTCAGTGCAGAGCGCAACGGTTTGAACGGATCATTCGCCGCAGACCAACTGACGGGCCAACTGGTTGTGGCGCTCCAGCACCCGGGGCAGGTCGACGGTGGTGAGGTGGCCGTCCTTTACCACCACACGACCATTGATCACGCTGGTGTCGACGTGGGTCGGGGTGCAGAACACCAGGGCAGCCAGTGGATCGTGAAGGGCGCCGGCATAGGCCAGGTGGCCAAGGTCGAAGGCCACGAAGTCCGCCACCATGCCGGGGGCCAGGGCACCAATGTCATTGCGGTTGAGTACTTTGGCGCCGCCCAGTGTTGCGATCTCCAGCGCCTCGCGGGCGGACATCGCGTCAGGGCCAAAACCGACACGCTGCAACAGCAGCGCCTGGCGTACTTCGCCGATCATGCTGGCGCCATCGTTGGAGGCCGAACCGTCGACGCCCAGGCCCACCGATACGCCGTGGTCGCGCATCGTGCGGATCGGTGCGATCCCCGAACCCAGTCGCATGTTCGAGCACGGGCAGTGGGCGACCCCGGTACCGGTGCGGGCGAACAGTTCGATGCCGTGCTGGTCCAGTTGTACACAGTGGGCGTGCCACACGTCGGGGCCGACCCAGCCCAGGTCTTCGACGTATTGGGCGGGGGTCATGCCGAACTTCTCACGGCTGTAGGCGATGTCGTTGATGTTCTCCGCAAGGTGCGTGTGCAGCGACACACCGTACTGGCGCGCAAGAACGGCTGATTCGCGCATCAGGTCGCGGCTCACTGAAAAAGGTGAGCAGGGCGCCACGACCATGCGCAGCATCGAGCCATGACGGGCGTCGTGGTAGTCCTCGATCAGGCGCTGGGAGTCCTTGAGGATGTCGCTTTCTTTTTCCACCACCGAGTCGGGCGGCAAACCACCCAGGCTTTGGCCCACACTCATGCTGCCGCGGGCAGCGTGAAAGCGCATGCCAATCTCTGCCGCTGCATGGATGCTGTCGTCGAGCTTGCAGCCGTTGGGGTAGATGTAGAGATGGTCACTGGATGTGGTGCAGCCGGACAAAATCAGTTCGGCCATCGCGGTTTGGGTCGAAACGGCGATCATTTCAGGCGTCAGTCGCGCCCAGATTGGATACAAGTTTGTCAGCCAGTTGAACAATTCGCCGTCCTGCGCCGCCGGTACTACACGGGTCAGGCTCTGGTACATGTGGTGGTGGGTATTGACCAGTCCCGGGATCACCACTTTGCCGGCCATGTCCAGAATCACGTCGGCGTGTTGGGGCAGGGTGTCGGCTGGACCGACCTGCCTGATCAGGTTGCCTTCGATGAACAGGCCACCGCGCCTGATCTCCCGACGTTCACCATCCATTGTCACCAAAAGATCTGCGTTTTTGACCAGTAAAGTTTTGGGCATGGGTTTTCCTCTTCCGTGATGGCTCAAGCAAGCATCGGTGTGCGTGTTGAATGACATGTCTGGATGACGCTCGATGGGTTCGAGCCGCTGTGGAGGTTGCATGGTTATTAACCGTCGCAGTACGCACCGGCGACTGCCGGGGTCGTAGGCGCGGATTTATGTAACCAGAATTTAAATAGATTGTATACAAGTAAAGTGGGTGCGCTGATTTGCCCGGTAACAGCGGGCGCCCGTTCCACCCGTCCAGTTCTTGGGTCAGGAAAAGGGAATGTTTTGCCATTACATTGCCATCACTCTATGATCAAAATGCGCTATTTACCGGACGCACCACCCTATGCCCGTTGACCTGGACGCTCTCTACCCCAAGCTGATTCATTTGATGCTGGACACGGTTTTTGTGGTCGACAGGGACAACCGGATTGCATTTGTCAGTAATGCCTGCGAGGCGCTGCTCGGCTACTTTGCCGAGGAACTGACCGGAACCGTTATTACGGACTACATGCATCCTGAGGATCTGACGACCACTCGGGCCTCTATTGCCCGGGTCATGAACGGCCAGGCTCACGTTGATTTTCGCAACCGCTACATCCGCAAGGATGGAAGCATCGTGCATATCCTCTGGGCTGCCTTTTGGTCCGAGGATGTGGGCGCGCGCATCGGTGTTGCGCGGGATGTGACGGCCCTCAGGGACGCCGAAGATGAATTGCGCTTCCTTGCCCATCATGATCCGCTGACAAAGCTGACCAACCGCTCGCTGTTCAATGATCGGCTGGACCTGGCCCTGCGGGCGGCGAACCGGCGCAAAAGCACTCTGGCCCTGCTGTTCGTGGACATGAATGACTTCAAGGGCATCAATGACATTTACGGGCATGCCATGGGCGATCGTGTGTTGTGCATGGCGGCTCGACGGCTGGAGAGCTGCGTGCGCGAGACGGACACCGTGGCACGGATGGGCGGCGATGAGTTCACGGTCCTGTTGACGGATATTGGCTCGCAGGACGTCGTGCTCGATAAAGTCGCACAGATCAACGCGGTCATGGCCCAGCCGCTGGGCGCCGAGTTTGGCGGGATGTATATGCCGTCCTGCAGTATCGGCGTGGCCTTTTATCCGGCAGACGGGGTGGATGCCGATACGCTGCTCAGCCATGCCGATGGCGAGATGTACCGGGTCAAGCGAAGCCGTTCTCTAGCCGGGTGAAGGTCCGTGCGGTGGCTTCGCCTGCGCCTTTTCGTGGCCGGATACGGCGCCGTTGGCATTTTGCTCCCCGGGGAGGGCGTTTTTTGGCGCTATGGGTTGAAAAATCAGATCGCCGTCTCTTCAACTTGCACGTCTCAGCGGCTAACATGCGCGCCCTGGTTTTGCATGCCCGGTCAGTGCCAAGGTTTGCGCCCAGCCTGCCTTGAACCTTTCCTGTAACTCGCCAGCCACGGCTGTGGCGTCGAACGAAGCTCAATCACACATACCTGTTTTCTCCTCCCGCCCCGGTCTTTGCCCGTGCCGGGCTGCACCTGCCTGTCGCGGGTTTTTCCATTGATCAATGAGGTCGTGAGTTAATTATGTCTGTGCAACTGCTGGCGATGGCGCTGGCACCTTTACTTGGGCTGTTTATCATCAGCATCGGCAACGGCATGCTTGCGTCACTGACGACATTGCGACTCGATACCCTGGGCGAGTCAGCCACCATGGTCGGCATCGTCTCTTCGGCTTATTTCATCGGCCTGACCCTGGGCTCGATTTTCAATGACCGGTTGATCGTGCGGATCGGCCATATCCGCGCCTACAGCTGCTTCGCCGCCCTGATCGCCACCATGATTCTGTTCCAGGGGATGAGCTCTGATCCCTGGACCTGGTTCGTGTTGCGGCTGATCACAGGCTGGGCCAGTGTCGGCGTGTTTCTTGTGGTGGAAAGCTGGTTGCTGATGGCGGCCGACCCCAAGATCCGCGGGCGCCTGCTGGCGCTGTACATGATTGCCCTCTACGGCGCAGGCCTGCTGGGGCAAGTCAACCTGGGTGCCATCGCGCAAACCGGTGACACCATTCCCTTCATGATTGCGGCCATCCTGGCCTCGCTGTCCCTGTTGCCCATTGTCATGATTCCCCGTGCAACGCCCATCGTGGAACGCGCCGAACCGCTGATGCCGCTGCAGTTACTGCGCACAACGCCGACCGGGGTCATCGGCTGCTTTGGTTCGGGCATTGCCATTGCGGCGGTGTATGCACTGCTGCCGCTGTACCTGCAACGCATCGGCATGGACGTGACTGAAGTCGGACACATGATGGCCAGTGTCATCCTCGGTGCCATGTTGTTGCAGTACCCGGTCGGGCGCTGGTCGGATCATCAGGACAGGCATCTGGTGCTGATCGTGCTGGGGGCTGCCTGCGCGGTGTTGTCGCTGATCATCCTGTTCCTGCCGCCTGGGTCGCCCTTGCTGGTCGTGGCGTTTTTCCTGCTGGGGGGCGGTATTTTCGCGATTTACCCGGTGGCAGTCAGTCACGCGGCGGATCGGGCATCGTCGGGGGCGATCGTGCGCATGATCCAGGGTTTGTTGCTGATCAACTCCCTGGGTTCTGCCGTCAGCCCGCTGGTGATTTCACCGTTGATGACCAAAGTGGGTGAAGGCGGGCTGTTCTGGGCGCTGGCTGCGCTCAATGTGTGCCTGGTGCTGTTGTTTATGTGGCGGCGCGGCAAGCGTTCGGAGCCTGTCACGGCCGCACCGTTCACTGCAGCGGCACAGATGTCGGCGGTGGGCGTGGAGATGCGCGTCACTGAAGACCTGGCCCAGGCCGTGCTCGATCACGAGCGGGATGCCGACGGAGATGACGAGCACAGGGCGCAGCGTCAGGCCTAGGGCCGCGCACGATGGAAAGGAAATGCGCCCCGGCAGGGGCGCATTGATCAGCTCACCGGCATTTGCGGGCGGCGTTTGACGCGGCGTTTTACAAACACGGCAATAAACAGCACCACCAGTGCCATTACGCTGAAGAACACCGTGTTGAACCAGGGGAAGGGTTCATCGCGGGTTTTGGTGGCTTCGATCGCGGTGATGTTCGGGAACACCGAGAAGATCTTGATGCGCCATCCGTAATATCGAATCAGTGCCAGCTGCTCGGCATCGCGGGAGTATCCCTGGGCCTTGGCCTGGATGTCAGCGGAGTCGAACTTGAAATACCAGGGGAAGGACCAGCCGGTATCCTCGTTGCGATAAACCATGACTTCCTTGGTCACCGGGTCTTCGGTGTTGATGAAGTACACATCGCGGGTCGGGCCGTCAGCCGGATTTTCAGCGTTGATGACGCCATTGTGATCGACCCGTTTGACTTCAACCCCGGTGACCATCACCACATCGTGTTGAGGCAGAAAGTAAAACAGCCCCAGCGCTACAGCGCCGACTGCAAGCAGGATCGCGCCCAGAATGATGCCCTTGAGCCACTTCATGCAAAAACCCCGTACATATTGATAATTCCTGATTGCTGTTGATTGAACCACTGGCGGAGCTTATCGCAGCCTACGTAAAGGACTACAAGTTCCGTGTGAGTTGCCTACATGATTTGTAGCAGTTTAGTTGTTCCTCTACACCATAAGCCGCTGTTGGCGCGTGGGGGCACGAGAGATGTAGTCGCTGCCGCAGGCTGCGATCGGGCCCGAAGGGCTCGCGCTGTGCAAAAGCCGAAGGTCCTTCGGACCTTATCGCAGCCTGCGGCAGCGACTACAGGTTTTGTGCACAAGTACGGCAGCTGTGCCCCATGGCAGGAGGAGCTTTTTAGCCTGCCGGGGGGTAGCATTGGGCATTATCACGGCATAAGAAATGGATCGAACCTTGATCGAGCGACGTCAATTCAGCACTGGCATGAAGGGCAAGAACCTTCGCTATCTCAACGACAGCCCCGCCGAGGCTGGCCCGGTGGTCCGCACGGGTTTTGTGCTGCTTGAGCATTTTTCACTGCCCGCGTTTACCCAGGCGCTGGACACCCTCATCACCGCCAACCTGCTGCGAGCCGGTTTGTTTACATCGCGCACCTATGGCTTGAGCGACGGTGAGGTCATCAGCGATCTGGGCCTGGTGATCCGCCCCGATGCGCGCATTGATCCGGGGATGATCGATGAACTGGACCTGCTGGTCATTTGCGGTGGCTACAGAACCGAACTCCACATCAGCGACGAACTGGTCAGCCTGCTCAGGGCCGCTTCCAGCGCGGGCATTAGTCTTGGCGGGTTATGGAACGGTGCCTGGTTTCTGGCCAGTGCCGGGCTGCTGGACGGTTACCGTTGCGCTATCCACCCCGAACACCGGCCCGCACTGGCCGAAGTGGCCAAGGCAGCCCAGGTCACCAGCGAGCCGTACGTCATTGACCGTGACCGCCTGACGGCCTCCAGCCCTGCGGGTGCGTTCCAGATGGCGCTGGGCTGGATCAAGGGCTTGCATGACAAGGCGCTGGTGGAGGGGATCGAGGATATCCTGGCGTTCGAAGAGTCCCGCTATCGGCGGATCAAGCCTGCGCAGAACATCTGCGTGAGCGCCCCACTGCGTGAAGTGGTCATGCTGATGGACGCCAACCTTGAGGAACCCCTGGAGCTGGAACAACTGGCGGTCTATGTCGGTCGTTCCCGTCGCCAGCTGGAGCGCCTGTTCAAGGAGCAGTTGGGCACCACGCCGCAGCGCTATTACCTCGAGCTGCGCATCACCGAAGCCCGTCGCCTGCTGCAACACACTGAGTTGTCACAGGTGGATGTGCTGGTGGCCTGCGGGTTCGTGTCGCCCAGCCATTTCAGCAAGTGTTACAGCGCCTATTTCGGCTACCGGCCATCCAGGGAAGTGCGCCTGGTCAAATAGCGTTGATGCATGGCGGCGCTGCACACGGCTGAACCTTGGCTATGCTGTTGGCTTGACTGCGCAGGCAGAAGCTCTGGCTTGAGGGACTTGAATGATTTCAGAATGGGAAATGATCGCGCGTCTGCTGTTGGCCTCGGTGTTGGGCAGCATGATTGGTTTGCAACGGGAGCATCAGTTTTGGACCGCAGGTTTGCGCACCCATATGCTGGTGGCGACCGGGGCGTGTCTATTTATGATCGTATCGGCCTTTGGTTTTCAACAGGCTCTGACCCAGCAGGGCACGCAACTCGATCCTTCGCGGATCGCCGCGCAGATCGTCACCGGTATCGGCTTTCTCGGTGCTGGCTCGATCATGATGCGCGGTGAAGTGATCAAGGGGCTGACAACGGCCGCAAGCCTGTGGGCGGTCGCGGCCATCGGCATGACCATCGGTGGCGGGCTGTATTTGCTGGGGGTGGCAGCGACCCTTCTGATTCTGCTTATCCTGATTACCATCGGGCCGATTGAGCACCGGTATCGCGATTACATAAAGGTGCATGTCATCAAGCTGGTAGCGCCGATCGGGGTGCTGAATCGCCAGAGCCTTGAGGACTTTCTCGGTGCCGATGCTGGCCGTCTCAAGCAGGTGGTTGTCGAGCAGGGGCCTGACATGGGCACCGAAAGCATCACGGTCGAGTTCAGGAAAACCAGTCGGGTGGAAACCGCAGAACTGTTGAAAAAGATTCTGACGATCCCGGATGTCCGTGAGGAACCGCCTCCCCACTGACAGCCGTTCGGCGTTGTTATCCGGTGTGCCGGGTGACTGTTCTCGTGTGCTGAACAGTGCCCGGCATCTGGCTCAGTGTGACGGCCCAGAAAACGAGGGCCGTCAGGCTGACGCCGGCGCCGAGCAGGCACACGCCGGTCCAGCCCCATGCCGCGTAAAGGGCCGTGGACGCCAGTGCGCCGAACCCGCTGCCAATGGCATAAAACAGCATGTAGCAGCCCACGACACGACTGTGTGCATCGGTGTGTGTGTGTTGAAAATCATGCTCTGGTTGGTGACATGAATGGCCTGGGCACCTAGGTCGAGGATCACGACGCCGACAACCAGCCAAACCATCGAGTAAGTCGTAAGCCAGAGTGCAGCCCAGGCCAGTATCAGCAATCCCAGGGATATGCCGGTTGTCCATTGCCCCATCCCTTTATCCGCCCAGACCCCGGCGCGGGTGGCCGCCAGTGCACCCACTACGCCCACCAGGCCAAATGTGCCGATGGTTGTGTGCGAAAACCCGTAGGGCGCCTGGATCAGGAGAAACACCAGCGCACTCCAGAAAATCCCTAGCACCGCAAAAATGAACAAGGCGAGCATCCCGCGGATTTGCAGCACGGGATCTTCCCTGAGCAATGTAAACATCGAGAGCACCAGCCGCGCATATCCAGCGGGTGTGGCTGACGGTCGCTGTGACGGCAAGACTTTGTAGAGGATCAAGCCGAGCGCCATCATCACCAGTGCTGAACCCAGGTAAACCCAGCGCCACCCGGCCAGGTCCGCAATCAGCCCGGCTGCCAGCCGCGACAGCAACAGGCCAATCACAACCCCGCCCTGGACCGTGCCCACCACCCGCCCGCGTTCTTGCGGCAAGGACGCGGTGGCGGCGAAGGCGATCAGGCCCTGGGTCATGGCGGTTCCCAGCAGGCCTATCCCGAGCATGGCCAGCAGCATGATCAAGGGGGAGTGGGTCATGGCCACGCAAAAAAGCCCGGCGATCAGTGCGCCGATCTGGGCCAGCATCAAGGTCCGGCGATTTACCTGGTCGCCCAGGGGCACGATCAGCAGCAAGGCCAGCACACTGCCGACCTGAGTGGCGGTAATCACACCGCCGACCGCGCCAGGGCTGATGGCAAAATCTTCGGCCACCTGGTCAAGCAACGGCTGGGCGTAATAAACGTTCGCCACACTCAGCCCGCTGGCGCAGGCAAACACCCCGACCAGCCCTCGCGGTGTGCGCAGCGGGATCGATGCAGTAACGGGATAGAGTTGATTGTTGGGCACGGGTAAACCTCTCGGCAATCCAGTCTCGAAATAAGACTGGTTTCATTCTAGGCCAGCCAGTCTTAAAATGAAACTTGATACGGGAAGTCACCCGGATTTCCAGGGCAAACAAAGGAGCGAGCATGGCAAGGCAGCACATGGATCCAGCCCCAACGTGTCCGGTGGCACGGACTGTGGACTTGATCGGCGATCGCTGGTCGTTATTGATCGTGCGCGACGCGTTCGATGGGGTCAGGCGATTTGGAGACTTCCAGAATGGTCTGGGGGTGGCGCGCAGCGTGCTGACCCAGCGTCTAAAGGGGCTGGTCGAGGCCGGTATTCTGCAGGTGCAGCCAGCTTCTGACGGGACCTCGTATCAGGAGTACGTCTTGACGGCGAAGGGTGAGGGGTTGTTCCCGGTGGTCGTGGCTTTGCGCCAATGGGCAGAGCAGCATGCGTTCGAGCCACAAGAGGCCCGCTCGCAACTCGTGGATACAGCCACAGGGCAGCCGTTGGGGTTGATGCAGCCCATCAGCGCCCAGGGACAGGTGATTGCCCCTGAGCAGACCCGGGTCATCAAAAAAACGCTGTGACTGGCAATGCTGTTCACTCAGGTTTTTTTTGGCTCTGTGGGAGCGGGCTTGCTCGCGATGGTCGTTAACGATGACGCGTCTTTACTGAGTTAATGCGGTGCTCTTAAGACCCTCGCGAGCAATCCCGCTCCCACACTTGAGCAGCGTTGCTCTTGAGTGAACGGTTCAGACGAATTGCATTTCCGGGACGTGGTCCGGGACGATCAGCTTGCCTGCGGTTTTGCGAACGATTTCGTCGACGCTGACGCCGGGTGCGCGTTCCTTGAGGATGAATGCACCGTTGTCTATTTCCAGGTAGGCAAGGTCGGTCAAGACACGCTTGATGCAACCCGCGCCGGTCAAAGGCAGGCTGCAACGGGACAACAGCTTGGACTCTCCGTCCTTGGACGCGTGGGTCATGGTGACGATGATGTTTTCCGCGCCGGCCACCAGGTCCATCGCGCCGCCCATGCCCTTGACCAGCTTGCCGGGGATCATCCAGGAGGCGATGTTGCCGTGTACGTCGACTTCAAAGGCACCGAGTACGGTGAGGTCGATATGGCCGCCGCGAATCATCGCGAACGACTCTGCCGAGGAGAAAATCGACGCCCCGGTGCGCGCGGTGACGGTTTGCTTGCCGGCGTTGATCATGTCGGCGTCCGCTTCACCGACGCGGGGGAATGCACCCATGCCGAGCAGGCCGTTTTCCGATTGCAGCATGACTTCCATGCCTTCGGGAATGTAGTTGGCGACCAGGGTCGGGATGCCGATGCCCAGGTTTACATAGAAGCCGTCCTGCATTTCGCGGGCGACGCGCTGAGCCATTTGTTCGCGGGAAAGAGCCATGGTTGTTCTCCGTGCTCGGGTTCAGGAGTTGGGCAGGGGATCAGGAACGCTCGGTGAGCTGTTCGATACGTTTTTCGAAGGTGCCGCAAATGATGCGGTCGACGTAGATGCCCGGGGTATGGATCTGGGTCGGGTCCAGTTCGCCGGGCTCGACGATTTCTTCGACTTCAACCACGGTAATCCTGCCGGCAGTGGCGGCCAGCGGATTGAAGTTCTGCGCAGTGTGGCGGTAGATCACATTGCCGAAGTGGTCGGCTTTCCAGCCTTTGACAATGGCGAAATCGCCCGTGATGGACTCTTCCATCAGGTAGGCGCGGCCCTTGAATTCGCGGGTTTCCTTGCCGTCGGCAACCGGTGTGCCGACGCCGGTTGCGGTAAAAAATGCCGGAATGCCGGCACCGCCAGCGCGCATTTTTTCGGCCAGGGTGCCTTGGGGCGTCAGTTCGACTTCGATTTCACCGCTCAGCAGCTGCTTCTCGAACAGGGCGTTTTCACCCACGTACGAGGCGATCACTTTGCTGATCTGGCGGTCTTCGAGCAGCACGCCCAGACCGAAACCGTCAACGCCACAGTTGTTCGAAACCACGGTCAGGTCGCGGATGCCCTGACGCTTGATCTCGTTGATCAGGTTTTCGGGGATGCCACACAGGCCAAAGCCGCCAGAGATAACGGTCATGCCGTCCTTGAGTCCGGCCAGAGCCTCCTCGTAGGAGCCCACACGCTTGTCGAAACCTGCCATACGCACCTCTCTTGTTTTTAGTGGGCTGTCGTTAGCCGTATGAAGCGAGTGTTACCGGATGCAATTGATTTGTTAAGTTGATTTTTAAGGTGGATTGATAGATAAAACAAATTAATAAGCGTGAGGCAAAACCATGACCGTGAAACAGATCCGCGCCTTTCTTGCCGTGGCCCAAAGCCTGAGTTTTGCCGTGGCCTGTGAACGCCTGCATTTATCGCAGTCGGCCTTGAGCCTGACCATCAAGGCGCTGGAGGAGGGGCTGGGTGGTCGCCTGTTCAGCCGCACCACGCGCCATGTGGCACTGACACCCGAAGGCGAGTCGTTGTTGCCGTTGGCCCGACGCCTGATCGCTGACTGGGACAACGCCGAGGATGAACTGCGCCAGCGCTTCACCCTGCAACGTGGCCGTGTGACTCTGGCGGCAATCCCGTCGTTCTCGGGCAATCAGTTACCGTCGATCCTCAAGGGTTTTCGCGTGCGCTATCCCAAGGTCAACGTCACGGTGAACGACGTCATCAACGAGCAAGTGCTGGAGATGGTGCGCGATCGCCTGGTGGAACTGGGTGTGGCTTTCGAACCGGCACCCGGTTCGTCGCTGACGTTTACCCCGTTGTACCTCGACCGTTTTGTCGCGGTGGTGCCCCGTGATTCCGGGTTGGCCGGGCACTCGTTGATTGACTGGAAGACCCTGCTGCAAGAGCCCTTTATTACCCTGCAACGGCCTTCTGCCGTGCGGGTGATGCTGGAGGAGCACCTGCAGGCGCGGCAGATGAAATTGCCGGTGGCATTCGAGAGTCATCAACTGGCCACGGTCGGGCGGATGGTCGCCAGCGGGCTGGGCGTCAGCGTGGTACCGGCGCTGTGCGCCGAGCAGATGCGTGAACTTGGCGCGTGCTGCATCACCTTGCATGAGCCCGTGGTGGAACGTGCCATAGGCGTGCTGACCAAACCCGGCCATGAGTTGTCAGCGCCAGCCCAGGCCATGTTTGACTGCCTGCTTGAGAGCGGCGGGGCCTTTCAGGTAGGTCAAGGTGATGCCATCGCGAGCAAGCCCGCTCCCACAGTGAGGGTATGAGGGAGCTGGCTTGACTGCGATGCCGACGGTGCGGCCTGTCCCTAGGCCTCGCGCCCGGCCTTGTGTCCGGCACTGATGGCACCCTCGATGTAGCCAATGCTCCGGCAATCGCCAATGCTGGTGGCGCTCAAGCCCGCACGGGTCAATTCGTCAAGCAAGCCGGTGTTGGGCTGCGCGCCGATCGCCAGTACCACCGAATCGGCCTCGCTGCGGGCACTGCTGCCATCCGCCAGTTGATAAAGCACGGCATGGCCTTCAATGGCCGTTACGCAGGCTCCGGTAATCATCTCGCCGCCATGCACGCGAATTTCATGCAGCACCCGCCAGCGACGCACGATGGCCAGTTCGCGGCCCAGATGGGTGCCGCTTTCCAGCACGGTGACCTGGCGCCCCCGAGCGATCAGGAACTCCGCCAGTTCCAGGCCCACCAGCCCGCCACCGATGATGGTCACGCGCTTGCCCAGCGGCATCCACACCCGTGACAGTTTTTCCATGGCTTCACGGCTGTCGGTCACCCCGGTCAGGCTGCCGGCTTTCATCAGCGCACGCTGGGTAAAGGACAGTTTGCGCCGGGCAATCTCGTCAGCCCGGTCGCCGGTCATCAGGCGGCGCAATTCGTCGCCACTCCAAACGTGGTCCTGATCGGCTCCGGGGATCGCCGGTGCCGCGCGTTCGGCGCCAACGGCCACCAGCACTTGATCCGCGCCCAGGTCGCGGAGCAGGGCAGGGCTGGCCTGGGTGTTCAGGCGCACATCGATGGATGATTGCTGTACCTGAACCTTGAGGTTGTCCAGCAAACGAGCGTTCTCGGCATAGGCCAGGCCCGCAAAAAACAGCGTACCGCCCAGGCGGTCGCTGCGTTCGAGCAGGGTCACGCGATGTCCGCGCAGGGCAGCGATGCGGGCGGCTTCCATCCCGGCAGGCCCGGCACCGACCACCACCAGATGCTTTGGCGTTGGGGTGGGACTGATGACGTATTCGAACTCATGGCCGGTCATGGGGTTGACCGCACACTTTACCCGCTCGTTGATGAAAATCTGGCTGACACACACGTAGCAGTAAATGCACGGGCGGATGCTGGTTTCCTGATCGTTGAGCAGTTTGTTCGGCAGTTCCGGATCGGCCAGCAGTTTGCGGGCCATGGCAATGAAGTCGCAGTCGCCCCGTTTCAGGGCGGCTTCACCGGCCTCAGGTTCGATCCGCCCTACGGCAATCACCGGCACTTGCACGCAGCGTTTGAGTGCGCCAGTCCACTCCATGAATCCGTTGGGCTTTTGTACCAGGGGCGCTTCGGTAAACACCACGCCGCTGGTGATGCGGGCACTGGCGGACACACTGACCGCATCGACCCCGGCGGCCTCGGCCATGCGCGCCACAGCCTTGGCGTCGTCCAGCGTGATGCCGCCGGGAGTGTGCAGCTCTTCTGCGTCCAGCCGCAGCCAGACAGCAAACTCATTGCCCACTTTGGCACGTACTGCCGCGATGATTTCCAGCAGCAGCCGGGCACGGTTTTCCAGGGAGCCACCGTACTCGTCTTCGCGCTGGTTGTAATAGCCGGAAAGGAAACCGGCAATGATGTAGCCGTGGGCCGCGTGCAGCTCCACACCGTCGAAACCGGCGCGTTTGGCCCGGTCGGCGGCCAAGGCAAACCAGTCGATCATGTGTGCGATATCAGCGCTGTCCATCACCCTGATCGGTGAGCCTTCGGCGCGCCGTTTCATGGAACTGACAAAGTTGGCCAGCTCTTCAGGTGTGAGTGCGGCCATCATGTCGCTTTGCAGCACAGGCGGCACCGAAGGCACCCACAGTTGCCGACCTTCAGCCATGTCGCGCACCGAGGTCTTGCCTGCGTGCTGAAGTTGCATGGCGATTTTTGCGCCGTGCTGGTGGACGCGCTCGGCGAGGCGGCTTAAACCGGGGATGAAGTCATCGCTGGACACGCCGACCTGGAACGGCTCGGCGGTCCCGGCCGGGAACGCCACCGAGCACACGCCCATGATCAGCAGTCCGGCGCCGCCTCGGGCGCGGGCTTCGTAATAGGCTTGAATCCGTTCGCCGCAATGACCATCGGCTTCGGCGAAGTTGGAGCCCATGGGCGCCATGATGATGCGGTTGCGCAGCTCAAGAGAGCCAATGCGACCGGGTGCCAGCAACTGAGGGTATTTTGTCATTATTCGTTCAGCCCGAGCGGGTGTTTGAAGAAGGGACGGCCGCCCGCAGGCAGCCGTCAGTCATGGGGTGTACACGATGATGGTGTTCAGCCGCGTAAAAATTCCAGGCAAGCCTTGTTGAAGAGTTCGCGATGTTCCACCTGCACCCAGTGGCCGCACTGGTTGAGCATGATAAAGCGCGCATTGGGCGCGTGTTTCAGCACTTTGAGTGCGCCACTGGCAGGGTTGAAGTTGTCATCGGTGCCCCAGAAACCCAGGATCGGTGCTTGCAGCTCTTCAAGGCGCTCGGTCATGTTCGGCACCATCATGGTGGTGAACAGATTGCGCGGCTGGTGCACGGCCACGGCCACACGTTCGGCCAAGAGGCTGTCTTCCAGCTGCGAGCTGTCGAACAGTTGCAGGCTCATGATCCGGCGCATTTGCTCGATGCCCAGAGGGCCTGCGTTGTACAGTTCGACCATGCGTTGAATGCCGACCATCTTGAAGTAGGTTTCGCGGTCTTCAACACCGCCGGGAGCCATCAGGACAAGTTTCTCGACGCGCTCGGGTTCTGCCAGCGCCAGGCCCAGGGCAATGGCCCCGCCCAGGGAGTTGCCGAGCAGGGTCGCCCGCTTGACCCCCACCGCCTTGAGAAACCCCGACAGGGCGCTGACGAAGAACTCCAGGTTGTACTGGGCGTCCTCAGGCTTGTCGGAGCGGCCGAACCCCGGCAAATCCAGCACCAGATTGCGAAAGCCTGCGGCCACAAACTGCGGGTAGTTGCCTTTGAAATTGCTGTAGCCGCTGGCGCCCGGTCCGCTGCCATGCAGCCACACAACCACCGGGCCGCTGCCTTCATCGAGAAAGTGCAGGCGCAGGCCGCTGTCCAGTGTCACAAAGTGGCCGATGGGCAGGGGAAGGTCTTGTTCTGTCATCACTCAATCTCCAAAAGTCAGGCTGTGGCCGCGTCAGCCAGCGATGCTGGGGTCGGGGTCTTGTTCATCAGGTGGTTGCGATAGCGCGGCAAGGCCAGGGCCAGAAAACACGAAGCCAGCACCAGCAACGAGACACAGGAGGCCAGGGCATAGCGCAGGCCTTCGTTGCCCAGGCGATGGGCGAAGCCGTCACTGAGCATGCCGATCAGCAGCGGGCCGACGCCCACCCCGAGCAGGGTCATGGACATCACGAAAATCGCGGTGGCCTGGGCCAGTCGGGTAGCCGGGAACAGATGGGAAATGGCCCCCAGGCAGGGTGTCGCCCACCATGTGCCGAAAAAGCTGAACACGCTGTAGAAAATAAAGGCGGTCGGTACAGGCGTGCTGCCCACATAAAATGCGGTACCAACCGGCCACAGGAAGTAAGCCAGCGCGAACGGTATGCTGATCAGCGTGCCCAGCAGCGGCACCCCGATCTGCCAGCCCTTGTCACGACGGGCCAGGCGATCACACAAAATACCGCAGGTGAGGGTGCCAAAGGTGGCCCCGGCACCGCCCGCCACCCCGGCCAGCAGCCCGGCGTCCTGCAGGCTCAGACCGTGAGAGCGGATCAGAAAGCTGGGGCTCCAGGTGCCGATGGCATAACCGGCAATGGCCGCAGAGCCGCCGGTGAGCACAATCCAGAGGAAGGACGGGGTCTGGAACAGCTCGCGCACCGTGACGGCCCAATTGGCCTGCGCAACCTGACTGGGGTTGACCAGCATCGCGGGTTTTGGCGCCCGTACGGTGAGCAGCAACAGCAGCCCGAGAAAAATCCCCGGTGCGCCGATCACCACAAATGCAAAACGCCAGCCGTAATGCTGCGCGATCCAGCCCCCCAGCCCCAGCCCGAAAATGGCCCCCAGGCTTGAGCCCAGCATCAGTACTGACAAGGCGGTGGAGCGGCGTTCGGGCGGATACAGGTCCGAGACCATTGCCATTGATGGAGCGGTGCCACCGGCTTCACCGATCGCCACCCCGATCCGGGCCACCACCAGTATCGCAAAACTGGCTGCGAAGCCGCAGAAAATGGTCATGACGCTCCAGGCGATACAGCTGAAGGCGATGACTTTCTTGCGTCCGATACGGTCAGAGAGCCGCCCCAGAGGAAAGCCGAAGAGGGTGTAAAACACCGCAAAGGTCACACCTGAAAGCAGGCCGATACCGGTGTCAGAAATGCCGAATTCTGCTTTTACCGGTTCGATCAAAATGGCCATCAGCAGCCGGTCGATGTAGTTGAAAACATAGATGGCAGCCAAAACGCCTAATGCGTAATGAGTTCGCCAGGTGGGGCGCAAGGGTATGGACACGACGGGCTCTCCCGGTTTTTTGTTCTAGTGAATCCGTTATTCCATAAAGTGCCTGGCGGGTACATCGTCCATTCAGACCAGCCGGTCATCTTGTAGTCGCTGACGAGCTCCGCGAGGCTGCGTAGCCGTCGTAAATTCGGATGTTGAGGTGACTCAGGAAAAGCCGGGAGTCAGGTTTTGCGGTCGCTACGTCGCAGTGGCGCACCAAACCGGACGTAGCCTCGTTCTACTCGTCAACTGCTACACAGCATTCGTAGCAGCTGACGAGCCGTGCGAGGCTGCGTCCGGCGGCGAAGCCGTCGTAAATCCGGATGTTGAGGTGCGTCAGGAAAAGCCGAGGGGTCAGGTTTTGCGGTCGCTACGTCGTAGTGGCGCACAAAACAGATCGCAGCCTCGTTCTACTCGTCAGCGACTACAAGGCGGGTAGGCGGGTTGGCGGTGAAATGTGTAGCCGCTGACGAGCCGTGCGAGGCTGCGTCCGGCGGCGAAGCCGTCGTAAATCCGGATGTTGCGGTGCGTCAGGAAAAGCCGGGGGCCAGGTTTTGCGGTCGCTACGTCGCAGTGGCGCACCAAACCGATCGCAGCCTCGTTCTACTCGTCAGCGACTACAAGGCGGGTAATGCGCCAGCACGGTCTGAGTGCTGCTTAGTCCCATCGGACGATGTTCAGCTTTTTTCTCCAGTCAATGATTGCTCCCATACACCGCCCCGGCTTCAGGGCGGCCGGAATCGGGCAGGCGGGAGAACTCTATGAAATTGCTGAATAAAGTGGCGTTTGTAACGGGCGCTGGTCAAGGCATGGGACGGGCAATCGTTCGTCATTTTGCCGAGCAGGGCGCAAAGGTTGTCGCAGCTGACATCAATCTGGAAGCCGCTCGCCAAAGCATTGAAGGGCTGGGCGAAAACGCGCTTGCCGTCAGTTGCAACGTGGCCGACAGCGATTCGGTTGCCACCGCAATGGCCGCCGTTCACGCGCATTTCGGCAGCCTCGACGTGCTGGTCAATAACGCGGGCATCGGTTCGATTGACGCTTTCGCGCAAACACCGGACGAGAACTGGCAGCGTGTCATCGGCGTCAACCTTACCGGTACGTTTTTCTGCAGCCGTGAAGCGGTAAAACTGATGCTGCAGGCCGCCACCCCCGGCGTGGTGATCAATATCTCCAGCACCTCGGCCCTGACCGGTGAAGGTCCCAGCCATTACTGCGCGGCCAAGGCCGGTGTGATGGGGCTGACCCGCAGCATGGCCCGGGAACTGGCAGGCAATGGCATTCGCGTCAACACCATCGTTCCCGGTCCCACCAACACCCCGATGATGGCCGATATCCCGGAAGACTGGATGCAAAGCATGCTCAAGGCCATCCCTCTGGGCCGCATGGGTGAAACCGATGAAATCGCTCGCGTTGCGGCCTTCCTGGCCAGTGATGACGCGGCATTCATTACCGGCCAGAACCTCGCGGTCAACGGCGGCATGGCGTTTATCTAAACGCCGGGCGCAGCAATGGGAGAGCAGATCATGGGTACTCGTTTACACGACAAGATTGCATTTATCACCGGCGCCGGTTCCGGCATTGGTGCTGCTACCGCACTGCGGTTTGCCGAAGAGGGCGCCCTGGTGGTGCTCTGCGGGCGTCGCATCGAGCCGCTGCAAGCGGTCGCCGCACAGATCCGTGACAGCGGCGGTCGCGCCGAGTGCGCGGTGGCCGATGTCAGCAATGAAGCAGCCTATGTCGCAGCCATCAGTGAGGCGGCGCAGCGCCACGGTCGACTGGATATTCTGGTCAACAACGCGATGGCCTACAGCTGGGGCGCGATTGACAGCACTTCGACGGCTGACTGGCATTCCAACTTTGCAACCACCGTGGACGGCACCTTCTGGGGGACGCGCACGGCACTGGGTCTGATGCGCGCACAGGGCAGCGGCTCGATCATCAATCTGGCCTCGATCTGCGGTCAGTTCGGTACGCCCTGGATGGCGGGCTATTCCGCCGCCAAGGCCGCCGTGATCAATTTCAGTCGCGCCGCCGCCAGTGAGGGCGCGAGTCACAACATTCGCTGCAACGTGGTCAGCCCGGGCGTGGTCGAGACACCCGCCACGGCCGGCATGCTCACCGACGACAAGACCCGCACCAATACCGAAAAACTGATCCCGCTCAAGCGCGTCGGCCAACCCGTAGAAGTGGCCAACGCCATTCTGTTTTTGGCCAGCGATGAAGCCTCGTATGTCACCGGCGCCTGTTTGCCGGTCGATGGCGGGCGCAGCAGCGAGCTGTACACGGTATTGGAATAAGGACCCTTTTATGGAACAGAACGCCTTGCTTGCCCGTCTTGATCGGCTGGAGTCGATTGAGGAAATTCGCCAGTTGGCCGGCAAATACTCGTTGTCGCTGGACATGCGCGACCTCGATGCCCACGTCAATCTGTTTGCCGAAGACATCCGTGTCGGTCGCGAAAAAACCGGGCGTGCGCACCTCAAAGCCTGGGTCGATGACACCCTGCGTGACCAGTTTCATGGCACCTCCCATCACCTTGGTCAGCACCTCATCGAGTTCACCGACCCTGATCACGCCGTGGGCGTGGTGTATTCCAAGAACGAACACGAGACCGGCCCCGAGTGGGTCACCATGCAAATGCTGTATTGGGATGACTACGAGCGGATGCAGGGGCGCTGGTATTTCCGCCGTCGCCTGCCGTGCTACTGGTACGCCAGTGACCTCAACAAACCGCCGATCGGCACGCAAAAAATGCGTTGGCCGGGGCGCGAACCCTATGCCGGTACTTTCCACGACCTGTTCCCGTCCTGGACCGAGTTCTGGGCCCATCGTCCTGACAAGGACCAACTGCCCCAGGTAGCGACAGCAGCCCCGGTCGAACACTTTCTTGCCACCCTGCGCCGAGGGGCTGGCGCACCGAAAATTCGCGTGCGCTGAGGACTGACCATGAGCATTTTGTTTGAACCTGTGCGCCTCGGTGAGCTTGAACTGGCCAACCGTATCGTCATGGCACCGATGACCCGCAGCCGTGCTGACCAGCATGGCGTACCCACTGCCGAGATGGTCGAGTACTACCGCCAGCGTGCGTCTGCAGGGTTGATCGTCGCCGAAGGCACTGCGCCTTCAGCCAGCGGCCTGGGCTATTGCCGTACGCCAGCGATTTATAACGCCGGGCAGATCGCTGCCTGGAAGGCCGTGACCGACGCGGTACACGCCGAAGGCGGTCTGATCGTGCTGCAACTGATGCACGTAGGCCGCGCTTCCAGCGCTCACAACAAACCGGCCGGGGCCGCGACGGTTGCGCCGTCGGCCTTGCGCGCACGCACCCAGTTGTTTACCGACACCGCCGGGATGGTCGATACCGACGAGCCCCAGGCCATGTCGCTGCAGGATATCGCCCTGGTGATCGAGGAATACCGCCAGGCTGCTTTGAATGCACGCCAAGCCGGATTTGACGGGGTCGAGTTGCACTGCACCAGCGGTTATCTGCCGATGCAGTTCATGGCGTCGGGCAGCAACCTGCGTGAAGACGAGTACGGTGGCAGCGTCGAGAACCGTGTGCGCTTCCCGGCACAGGTGCTGGCGGCAATGGCTTCGGCCATTGGTGCCGGGCGTGTGGCGCTGCGCTTGTGCCCGGGCAATCCGTTCAATGACATCGATGACGCAGACCCGTTGGCCACCGCCGTGGCGCTGTGCAAGGCCGCCGAGCCTATGGGCCTGGCGTACGTGCATATCATGCGTTCGCCCCTGACTGAGCTGGATGCCTTTGCCCTGGCCCAGCGTCATTGCAGCAACGGCCTGATCCTCAATGACGGTTTTGACGGTGAGTCGGCCGAGGCTGCACTGCAGGCCGGGCAGGGGGATGCGGTGTCGTTTGCCCGTCACTTTATTGCCAATCCGGATCTGGTGGAGCGTCTGCGCAAGGGGCTGCCGCTGGCCCGTTTCGATCGCAAGACCTTGTACTCCCCAGGCCCTGAAGGCTACAGCGATTACCCGCGGGTCGAGGCGGTGGCGCCATGAACGACATGTCACGCATCAGCGCGCTAACAGCGTCCAGGCAACGGCCCGTGCCCCGGGAGCACACCCAGGCGCTACTGGATGTGCGTTCTGCGGCCAGTGCCCGGATCAAACCGGCAGACCTGTACACCCTGGCTGACCGCCTTGAGGCCCAGGCGCTGGCTATCCCTGAACGGGTGTTTTTGATCGACGGCGAGCAGCGCTTCAGTTACGCCACCGTGAATGCACAAGCCGATCGCATGGCGCACGTGTTTTATGCCAAGGGCCTGCGCCCCGGCGACGTGTGCGCCATTGCCATGGAGAATCGCCCGCAGTTTTTCTTCAGCTGGTTCGGGCTGGTCAAACTCGGTGTCGTGGTGGCGTTTATCAATACCCAGGTCAACGGCAAGCCGCTGGTGCATGCCTTGCAATCCACCGCAGCCAAGGCTGTCGTGGTCGGTGAAGAGTGCGTGGCCAACCTGCTGGGCACTGAAGGTTTGCCTGACGTGCCGCTGTGGTTGGTCGCAGACCCGTCAAATCCGTTTGACGGTGATTTGGGCTGTGTTGACCGCCAGTTTGGCGAGCAGATTGCCGCGGCTCCAGGCACTGCGTTTACGCGTGAAGTGCGTGCTGCGATCACGGCTGAAACCACCACGCTGCTGATTTTTACCTCAGGCACCACGGGGCTGCCCAAGGCCGCGCGTTACAGCCACATGCGCTGGATGTCCTCGGGTGACGTGATGGAAGTCACCCTGGGCGCCACCTGTGACGATGTGTTTTATTGCTGCCTGCCGCTTTACCACGGCGCGGCGGCCACTTCGGTGACGTCTACGGCGCTGTGCGCAGGTGCGAGCATCGTGGTACGGCGCAAGTTCAGCGTGCGCGAGTTCTGGCCTGATGTACGCCGCAACGGGATCACCGTGTTCCAGTACATCGGCGAGATCTGCCGTTACCTGCTCAACCAGCCTGTGGTGGCCGGTGAACGTGAGCACAGTTTGCGTTACATGCTCGGTGCAGGCCTCACGCCTGAGTCGTGGCAGCGCTGGCTGGAGCGTTTCGGCCCCGTACAGGTCTTCGAAGGCTGGGGCGCCACCGAGGCCAACGCCAACCTGATCAACGTCGACAACTACGTGGGCTCTTGCGGGCGCGTGCCGGACTGGAGCCGCACCAACCTGCGCCTGGTGCGCTACGACGTCGAAAGCGACAGCCATCCCCGGGACGAAAACGGTTTTTATCAGCTGTGCCAACCTGGAGAAATAGGTGAGGCAATGGGCTTTATCGTTGACCACCCGCAGATTGGCGGCGGGCGTTTTGAGGGGTATACCAGCGCAGCTGCCAGCGAGAGCAAGATCCGCCGCAATGTGTTTCAAACCGGGGACGCCTACTGGAGTTCGGGGGATCTGTTGCGCTATGACGACGACGGCTATTTCTATTTCGTCGACCGTATTGGCGACACATTTCGCTGGAAAAGCGAAAACGTTTCGACCCTGGAAGTGGCGGACACGCTCAGTGACATGCCAGGTCTTGAGCTGATCAACGTGTACGGCGTGCAGGTACCCGAACACGAAGGTCGCGCCGGGATGGCAGCCATTTTGATGCAGCCCGGGCATGCCTTCGATCCTCAGGCTTTCTTCGAACTGACCCAAGCGCGTTTGCCACGCTATGCGGCGCCGATGTTTGTGCGGGTTTCGGCGGCGGCAGACCTGACCAGTACCTTCAAGTTGCGCAAGGTCGATCTGCAGCGCCAGGGCTACGGACCGGGCTTGTTTGACGATCCGCTGTTTGTGCGTGATGACAGTGCCGGTACCTATCAGCCGTACTCGCTGCAAGCACTGGCTCGCGCGGGTTTGCTGCCTTTTGCAGGCAGCAGCCATGAGTGAATTCGACGCCCGGGGCCATGAATGGCGTGATGGTCTGCGTTACCCCTGGCCCCTGGCTCCAGCCAGCGGTCAGGTGCAGGAAGTTGCCGAGGGCGTGCTCTGGCTGCGCATGCCTCTGCCTTTCGGGCTTGATCACATCAACCTGTACTTGCTGCGCCACGGTGACGGCTGGGTGGCGGTTGATACTGGCCTCAACAGCGATCAGTGCCGCGCCGTCTGGGAACAGGTGTTCGTTGACGTGCTTGAGGGCTTGCCACTCAAGGCGGTGATCTGCACCCATTTTCACAGCGATCACACCGGCGTGGTTGGCTGGTTGGCCGAGCGTTTTCGCTGCCCGGTTTTGATGACTCAAGGTGAGTTCCAGGCGCTGCATCACGGCCCGCCCAAGGCCGCCGAGCCGGACTGGGCGTTTCTCGATTTCTATCAAAAGGCCGGGTTCAGTGCAGAGCGCACCACCTCGTTGCTGCCGCTGATCCAGGGCGAACACTTTCGTCCACAACTGGTCGCGGGGTTTACCCGTTTGAGCCAGGGCAGCCAGCTCACCATCGGCGGGCGCCGCTGGGAAGTGGTGATGGGCAACGGGCACTCACCGGAGCATGCGTGCCTGTACGCCGCGGACGATGGTTTGCTGATTTCGGGCGACCAGGTGTTGCCCCGTATCACTTCGACCATTGCGGTGTATGTCCCCGAACCTGAAGCCAATCCATTGCGTGACTGGCTGGACTCGATCGAACGGCTGCGTGTGATCCCCGACAGCGTGCTGGTGCTGCCGGCCCATGAGCGGCCGTTTTTCAATCTGCATCTGCGACTGGATCAGTTGCGTGATCACCATCTCAGACATTTGCAGCAGTTGCTTGAGGCCTGCGCCCAACCGCGTACGGCGCTGGAGATGATGGCGGTGTTGTTTAAAAAGCTGTCAGGTCGTTTTGACGAGCTGATGGCGCTTGGAGAGACGTTGGCTCACGCCAATTACCTTATGGCCGAGGGGGCGCTCGTTCGTGAGGAGCAAGGAGGGCTGCATCGTTATCGACAGGCCCGGACAGGAGTCGTGAAGTTCGACCCGCTTGAGTTGCTTTGAGCACAACGCAATGACGCTTGAACCCATCGAGGCGGCCAACGAGTCGTCAACCAGGAGAGGCAGAGTGATCAATAAAAACAACAATAAATGTCAAGGGCTGCGCCCGCACCGCTATCAGGTCAGTGGCCTGGCCGTCGCCGTGGCACTGGTGTCCAGCCCCTTGTGGGCTGGGGAAACCATTGAGTTCGATGACGGCACCACGATTGACTGGACGGTGACCACCAGCTACGGCATCGGCATGCGCCTGGCTAATCCCAGCGACAGGCTTATGGGGAGTAACGTCGATGACCCGAACCGCAACTTCGAGCAGCACAGCCTCACCACCAACCGTGTGGGCGCGCTGGGCGAGATGATTCTGCGCAAGGACAACTACGGTGCGGTCGTGCGGGCCAGTACCTTTTATGACGATGTGTACCACCGTAAAAACGACAACGACTCACCGGCCACCGTCAACAAGTTCGGCAGCAATGACGAGTTCACCAGCGACACCCGTTACTACAGCGGCGGTCGCACTAAATTACTCGACGCCTACGTGTTCGGCGGCTGGCGTTTTGAGAATGACACCATGCTCGACGTCAAGGCCGGTCGGCACATCGAGTCGTGGGGCGAGAGCCTTTACTACCCGGGCGTGAACGGCGTGCAAAACCCGTCCGATGCGGTCAAGGCGGCGCAGCCGGGGGTTGAGGTCAAAGAGGTGTTGCTGCCGGTGGGGCAGTTCTCGGCGTCCTACCGGATCAACCCGCAATTTACCCTGGGCGGCTATGTGCAGTACGAGTGGAAGGGGACTGAATTGCCGCCGGTGGGCAGCTTCCTGTCGACCTCCGATGTGATTGGCCCGGGCCGCGAATTTTTGTTCATGGGCAACAACAAGGTGCTTTATCAGGGGACTGATGAGCCCCGTAACAGCGGTCAGTGGGGCGCTCAGGTCCGTTACCGCCCGGTCACTGACCTTGAACTGTCACTGTTCCATGTGGTGTACCACGACAAAAACCCGGCCACCGCGCTGATTGGCTGGGACCCGACTCCAGTAGGTCCTGGTGCTCTGGCCTACAGGGCCAGCGGCTACCGGGTCAAATACTTTGAAGACATCAAGCTGACCGGTATCAGTGCCACCACCAAGCTGGGCGACGTGCAGCTGGGGGCGGAGTGGTCGTATCGAGACGGTGCGCCGGTGATGGTCAATACCGGGCTGGGGCCGGTGCCTGCCAAGGGCAAGGGGCAACAATTCCAGTTGTCGGCGATGCGAATTCTGGGTGACCGTCCCTGGGCCAGCCAAACCACGTTGACCGGTGAAATCGTCACCGTGCGTGCTGACCACGCCGATGCGACCTCGGCCGCGCCGAACCTAGAAGGTGTGGGGCTGTTGCCGTCTTTGGTGCCGTCTGTTCAGCCGTCCAATGATTACACCTACAAGGCCGGTACTGCATGGCGCACCCGCTCATCGAGCGCATACACCGTGGGCGCCTCGTTCAGTTATCCGGGGGTGTTCCAGGGCTGGGACCTTGAGGTTCCGTTTACCTACTCGGATGTATTCAGCGGTGCTGCACCGATGTCGGGGACTATTTCCGGGGTGGCCGGGGATCGTCGCCTGAGCGCAGGCACGACCTTCAAGTACCTGAGCAACCTGGAAGTGTCGCTCAAGTACATCGGCTACCTGGGCTCGCCAGACCCGATGTACCGCCCGCTGGCAGACCGTGACTACGCCACGTTCTCGATGAAATACACCTTCTAAAACACGCCCCTGTAGTCGCTGCCGCAGGCTGCGAAGGGTTGCCTTGCAACCCGTTTCCTTGAAGGCCCTTAGGTCCTCATCGCAGCCTTCGGCAGCGACTACAAAGTTGGATGAACTGACTAAAGAGAGATAACCATGGGTCTTAAAGGTCACGCGGCCATTGTGGGCAGCGCACAGTACAAACCTGAGAAATACGCCACGGCGCCGCGCATGTTCCACCTGGAGCAGGTTGCCGATCTGGCGGCCCAGGCGTTACGCGATGCCGGATTGCAGGCATCGGACCTCGACGGGCTGGTGATCAATGGCCCGCAATTTCATGAAGCTTCGGTATTTGTCCCGGCCATGGCCGCTGAATACCTGGGCTTGCGCCTCAACTTTGCCGAAGTTGTCGACCTTGGCGGCTGTACTTCGGTCGGCATGGTCTGGCGGGCAGCAGCAGCCATCGAACTGGGTCTGTGCCAGGCGGTGCTGTGTGTATTGCCTGCACGCATGGCGCCAATGGGGCCGGATGAAGACGCGAGCTGGATGGCCCGGGCCATGCGCTTTGGTGGCCACAGCACCGCGTTTGGTGCTCCCGAAGCCGAGTTCGATCTGCCTTACGGTCACATGGGCCAGAACACCGGTTACGCGATGATCGCTCAACGGTATGCCGCGCAATATGGCTACGACCCTCGGGCGATGGCCAAAATCGCGGTGGATCAGCGCACCAATGCGCAGTTCAACCCCCAGGCCATGTTTTACGGTCAGCCGCTGACCATCGAGCAAGTGCTGGCCAGCAAAAAGGTCGCCGACCCGTTGCACGTGCTGGAAATCGTCATGCCCGTGGCGGGTGGTGCGGCAATGATCATCGCTTCCAGGGAAGTGGCTGCCCGTGCCCGTAAACGGCCGTCCTGGATCACCGGCTTTGGCGAGCACCTGGCGTTCAAGTCGCCTTCCTATGCCCAGGACATGCTGCACACCCCGATCGGGCCGGCCTCGCGCCGGGCTTTCGACATGGCGGGGCTCAAGCCTGCGGATGTGGATGCGGCGCAAATTTACGATTGCTACACCATCACCGCCTTGCTGACCCTGGAAGACGCCGGTTTTTGCGCCAAGGGTGAAGGCATGAGTTTTGTGCGTGAGCACGACTTGACCTGGCGCGGTGATTTCCCGATGAACACCCACGGTGGTCAGCTCAGCTTTGGCCAGGCCGGTTCGGCGGGCGGCATGAGCCAGGTGATCGAGGCCGTGACGCAAATTGCGGGCGAGGCGGGTGAGCGCCAGCTCGAACGATGCGACACGGTGTATGTCTCAGGCACCGGTGGGGTGATGAGTGAGCAGGGCGCATTGATACTTCAGGGAGCATGAACCCAATGTCGAACAACAAACCATTGCCGGTTCCGACCGAAATTTCTGCACCGTTCTGGGAAGGCCTTAAAGCTGAGCGCCTGTTGATTCAGCAATGCAACGAATGCAGTGACTGGGTGTTTTATCCGCGTCGGCATTGCCCGGCGTGTTTTGCCCACTCGCTGGCCTGGCGTGAAGTCAGTGGTGGGGCGACGCTGTACAGCTTCACCGTGACGCGTATCGCAACCTTGCCGGATTTTGCTGATGAGATGCCGCAAATGCTGGCGGTGGTCGAACTGGATCAGGGTGTACGAATCAACACCAATCTGGTGGGGCTGGACGAATCCGAAGTGAAGATCGGCATGCGCCTGCAACCGGTGTTTGCCGAGATAGACGGCAAGGGTAATCGGCTACTGCGCTTCACGGGTGTCGATAAGGATGCTGATGCCCTCAAGGCGTTGCGAGCGGTTGAGCAACCGGCGCAAGAGCCGGTCGCCACCGTGCGCCAGATTGCGCTGGATGACGAGGCGGCGCTGCAGGGGCTGGTTAGCGAGACGTTCAGCCCGTGGAGCAATCAGGTGGTGGTCGATCAGGCCCTGATTGACACGTTTGCCCAGTTGTCCGGGGATGACTACTGGATCCACACCGACCCTGAGCGTGCGCGCAAGCAAAGCCCGTTTGGCGGCACCATTGCCCACGGTGCGCTGGTGCAGATCCTGCAGTCGCGGATGAAACTGAATCTGGGATACGAGATCACCGGTTTCAGCAACATGATCAACTATGGATCTGACCGACTGCGTTTTCCGGCGCCGGTTCCGGCAGGCTCGACCATTCATGCCCGGGCGCGGGTCAAGCGGGTGGAGCGGGTCAAGAGCGGCACGCAACTGACCCTTGAGCTCAATACCCATGTCCTGGGCAGCGAGCGGCCGTCGGTGATCAATGAGCTGGTGATTTTGTACATGTAATGATTGCTGGCACCTGTAGCCGCTGAGGAGCGACGCGAGGCTGCGACCGACTGCGAAGCGGTCGCAGCCTTCGTTCCTCGTCAGCGGCCTGTATCTTGGCGCTAAAACGTTTTGTGCAAGGTCCTGTGGCGTCTGCGATGCATTTTGCTTTTGCTGGAGCCACACGTATGTCCAGACCACGCGAATGCCCACCACAGAAGGCCGAACGCAGGTGCTGTTATGGGGGGGCGCGGCAGGACGCCGCGCCAGCCGCGATGGGCCATGGATGGCCCGTCGCGGCGTGCCTCCATGACAGTGCCGGAGTGAGGGAACCACCGAGCCGGGGCGAGGCGGCCGTATGGTAGGGCAAGGCCTTTTTGGTTACTTTTTCGGCGTTTGGAAAAAGTGACCCGCCGTAAGGGCGGAACCCGTAGAGAACCGTGACACATCGAATGGATATGTACTCGGCATCGCTGCGGGCTCATCGCAAAACAACTGGCACACGGGGTACATATCCGGCATTCGCGGTTAACTGAAATATTGGTTTCGCTCTTACAGCGAGGCACTTGTGCGCCCAGCATGGGCGCCATCCTAGAGGTGAAAGTCCTCTCTTGAGCTGGCCACAGCGAATGAAGCGAAGCGCAACTGCATGAGGGTGACCAAGTGTGGGAAGGAAGCGTGGAGCATAAACC
>NZ_JCBCUZ010000026.1:0-75964 GCF_059862735.1 Pseudomonas sp. MF06569
CCTCAGCATTGTTCAGTTGCCCCGCCCGCCCCCGAATGACCAGACCTCGGCCTCTGTGGTGGTCACGATCACCATGACATCCTCAGGGTCCAGGCCGGTGGCACGGTTCAGTTTGGTGACCAGGTCTTGATAAAAGCGCTGCTTGGTCAGTGTCGAACGCGGGCGCCCTGCCGTTATGGCAATCAAGACAAAGTCATGACTGCGCGGCCCGCCGAGGTAGCCCGGATCGAAAATCAGCTCGCCTGCTTCATGCTGGTCAATGACCTGGAACCGGTCAGCCAACGGCACCTCGAAACTCTCGACCAACGCATCGTGCAACCCCTGTGAAAGGGCCCGCAAATACTCGGCAGACTTGCCCCGGTGCAACGAGATACGTGCAAACGGCATGGCGCATTGCTCCTGTGAAGTGATGACCGAAGAAATCTATCAAGTCGCAACCATTGGGAATATCAGATTAAATGACGCCCATCGTTCCAAAATTGTGGATGATCAAATGCGACGCCCTGTCTTCGACCTCGATGTACTGCGCACCTTCGTGACCGGCGTGGAGCTCAACAGTTTTTCCAAGGCGGCAGGCCGCCTGGGCCGTTCGACCTCTGCCGTGAGCGCACAACTCAAGAAACTTGAAGAGCAGATCGGCACGCCCGTCCTGCTCAAATCCGGCCGGGGCCTGGCACTGACGCCAATGGGCGAATCCTTGCTGACTCATGCCCGTCGGCTACTGGAACTCAACGACAGCATTTTCCAGACGCTGAATGAACACCAGACGCCAGAAACTGTGCGCCTCGGGCTTCAGGAAGACTTTGGCGAGCACTTTCTAAGCGACATTTTGCGCCGGTTCGCCATGAGCTATCCCCTGGTAAACCTGGAAGTCAGGATCGCGCGCAATGCCCAGCTGCTGGCCCTGATGGACAGCGACGGGCTTGACCTGGCACTGGCCTGGGACACCGGGCAGCCATCCGCCTGTGCTACGCGCCTGGGTGAAACGCAAATGCACTGGATCGGGTCCCGGGACACACCGGCCCGCTACATGCCTGGCGACGCGCCACTGCCCTTGATCCTGTTCGATGCCCCATGCGTCATGCGCAGCGCGGCGATCAAGGCGCTGGATGAAGCAAAAATTGCCTGGCGGATTGCACTGACCAGCCCTGGCGTGGGGGGGATCTGGGCGGCCGTTGCCGCCGGACTGGGAGTGACCCTGCGCACCCGCATCGGGTTGCCGAGTCATCTCGCGATTATTCGCGGGTTACCCGCGGTTCCGACCCTGGGGTATGTGCTGCATGCTGTGAATGAGCACCTCACGCCTGCAGCCAGGCTGCTGGCCGAACTGATAGAAACAAGCCTTCAAGAGCAAATGAGTTGATCCCCGGCTGAATGCAGCCTGTTGGCGCACCGGTGTTCAAGCCCTCTGTGCGAGTTTGCGTTTCACTTGCCTGAGGTAGCTGTTGACGATGAGCTTGTGCGCCGGGCCCACCGGCAACATGTAGAGACGGCCATAGGCGTTGTGGGTCACGACCGAGGATGTGACCACCAGCAGATGATCGGTGGTTATCGAGAGGCAAATCATCACATCCAGATGCCGGTCACGTTCGGTCAGCACCAGCATCTGGGGAGCACTGTGCTCCACCAGAAAAAAATCCAGATAGTCGCCCTCTTGCACGGCCTCTCGCCGGGTGCCGGAGAAACCACCGATGCGCTTCACGCCAAACAGGGAGGAAATGGCATCCCGGGTCCGGAAAGCCAGGCGCATGGGAAGCCCCTGTTCGGCCGTCATGAGGTTCCAGGCTTCAAGCGCCGTGATGGGTGCAGGTAGCTGGACCGATCTGCTGTCGTGGTAATCAAGTTCAGACACTTCTCGAAGCGTGCGAACAGGTGATGTGAAAGCCAAAGCCTGCCTCCTGGATACTGAATGAAATTCCATTTTTCAAACGCCCGGGCACATCAAAACAACCTCAGCGCCCCGGCTGCCATTGCGGGTGCATCGCAAGATGCTCATGGTTGAGCCATGGAGCGTCATGATCAACCCAAATGTGATATTGCACACGCACCCCCGGGTCCTCGTCCAGCGTTGCGACACGAACAATCACAGCCGGTGCTGCGGTTCGCTCTGCCACAAGGTGAGAGCCGCACAGCGAGCAAAAGCGACGCAATTTCCCGGGGGAAGACTCGTAACTGCTCAGGTGTTCCTGCCCCTTCGTCCAGCGAAAGTGCTCACGCAAAACACCCGCAGTGGTCACGAACGCTGCCGCATGGGTTTTGCGGCACGAGTGACAATGGCAGTGGCTCATCGGCATGTCGATACTGTCAATTTCATACCCGACGGCCCCGCAGGCACAGCTTCCTTTCATTGGATATTTCCTTGTTGATGAGGGTGATACGGTGACCTTCAATAACCTAAAGCAGACGTGTATCGGCCACAACCCTAACGCGCGCGCCCGTCTAAAGGCGTCAGCGGTCTCCTCTCGCTTTATGCGCGTTCGATCAGGCTCATGTGCTTTACACACTGGCCATCCGGGAAACGGAGTCTGACGTGAACTCAGGGATTGTGACATTTGCCACGTGTGGCTATGCCGTTATCAAGGATCTGATCGGGGGAGCAGGAACTCGTCCGGGAGAGGATACCGCTTCAACACATGAACGCAGGCAATGGCGGCACAGCCGTGGTGTCAGGTTCACACCTGCATGCCGGGACCGCCATCGTCACCGCGCTTACTCCCGACGTTCCGGCCGCGGGATGCCTGGCGTTGCACTCAGGCACATTGCACGGTAGCTCACCCAATCGCACCTCAGGGCCCACGCGAGCGAAGCCATGGGGCTGTCGTCTCGCGAAGACTTCCTGGAGAGGGTCAATGCCTAGTTTTTCTTGCCCAGGTTGCCCAGACCGCCGAGCAAGCCGCCAAGACCGCCCAAGCCTCCGGTGGTAGTGCCTGCACCCGCAGTGCCGGTGTTTACCTGACCACCTGTCGAGGCCGTTGCCCCGCCCAGACCGCCCAGGCCACCCAGCAAGCCACCATTGCCGCCCAGACCCAGCAAGCCACCCAGGCCGCCCGTGTTTGTACCGGTGCCTGCACCTGCTGGCGGATTGACGTAACCGCCGGATTTATCCAGCACGCCGCCCACACCACCCAGCACACCCCCGACCAGGTTTGTTACCGGGTTTTTGCCTGTATCCGCCACTTTGTCACCGAGCCCCCCTACCACGCCGCCAACCTGTTTCAGCAAACCGTCCACTGGCTTGCCCAAACCGGTTGTTGTACCCACCTTGCCCGTTACGTTCTCGACCAGTGAAATCACTGGCACTACGACTTTGTCATTCACGCCGCCAGTCGCCTTGCCCAGTTGACCGCTGGTGACGTTGGTCGTCAGCGTATTGCCGAGCATGGTGACGGTGGTGCCGACCTTGTTCACCAGACCACCTGTGGTGTCAGTGACCTTGCCCACAACGCCCCCCACGAGCGGAATCTGGCTGATCGGTGTGTTATCGACCAAACCGCTGACACCCGTGCCCAGTGACGAAACACCCTTGCCGACGTCGCTGACCCCGTTGGTGACACCGGCCACGGTGATACCCAGCGAGTTTTTATCAGTGCCCAGGGACCCCAGGCCATTGGTCACGCCGTCGGTAATGGACGTCACGGCGTCACCGGTGTGAACCACCAGCCCACCGGCTGCGCCGACCACTGGAACTTTGGTCAGGGTAGTGCCCACATCACTGACCAGTACACCGACACCGCCCAGTCCGGTACCCACTTCATTGGCGACCTGGCCTGTCACCAACGGCGTAGTCGTGGTGGTGGTGACAGGAGGCGTAGTGTTTGTGGTATTGATGGTGGTCTTGGAGCCACCTCCACCGCTGCTGCAACCCGCCAGGCCGGCGGTCATTACCAAAAATAGAGCGGTGCTCGTTTTCAACCATGGTTGAGTGTTCATCATCAACTCCCTTGAACTTGCTGTGCTTAAGTTCGAAGGCCCCCTGTTCTGATATCAAGGGACATTCCATCCGTAAGGACATAACAACTCCATAGGCTTCAACACACAATTCACAACTTGGTATTAACACTCTATATAGCACCGCCGCGACCCAACTTAAGGACTAATACTCAAGTTGTAATAACCGCTTATAACGCCACGAACATCAACCTGCACAAGGGTTTTATCCGTGCCCTGCTCCCTACCCCATACTTAAGTTATAGGCACAATTAACAGTCCTTCTGCTCACTTGAAACATGGGTCTTCAAGTCCGATGTTCCTCAAAGATTGCGGGCAAACAACTCAGCACTCCTTGATCTGGTCCCACAACCGGGCAACCTGCTCGGCGCTGGAGGCTTTGACCCGAGCCAGATCGAGGGGATAGTCGACCCCCGGGTTCTCGACACATCGCGTCGCGGTGAACTGGCCATTGCTGGCCCGTAGAATGTAGCCCGTGTCCTGGCACAACGGCGAAGCCAGAAACATCACGCCGGGAGTGACCCATTCAGGTTTCAAGTTGTCCGGCTCGCCACTCACGCCCCACATACGGGTCTTGGCCACCGGCGATACGGCGTTGACCAGGATGCCATCGGCCGCACCTTCCATGCTCAGTGCATTCATGATCACAAGCTGAGCCATCTTGCCCGCGGCATAGGCCGTCAGCCCCGGCTGCGCATACTGCTGATACATGGCGCGGTCCGAAGACGTCAGCACCACCCGTGCAGCTGCAGAGTGCCTGAGGTATTTCCAGGCATGCTTGCAGAGCCAGATCGGGCTGTAGATGTTTATATCCAGCGCCCGCTGAATAAACGCCGGTTGGGTTTCTTCGATCGACTGATAACCAACCCAGCCCGCGTTGTGGATCACAATATCCAGTTGCCCGAACCCATTGATGGCCGTCTCGATCAATTGCCGACACCCCTGCTCGCCAGCCAGGTCGCCATGATGGCCGATCACGCTGAATCCCTCGGCTGCAAGTGTTCGGGCGGCATCGAGGGCAACGGCGGCATCCGTGCCTGCACCCGTCTTGTCTGCGCCACTGTCACTGATCACGACATTGGCACCCAACCTTGCCAACTCACGTGCATAACTCAAACCCAGCCCACGGCCAGCACCCGTTACAACGGCGGTTTTTCCGGAAAAGTTCATGGGTAGTTCCTCGTGTTTATCACCTCACCTTATCAATCGGACTGGAAGTTGTTTAATACTAAACAGGCAATCAGTTGATACGCTGCGCCTATCACGCGGCCTCTTTAAAGCCGATGAGTAATCAAGCCTTCTATATCATTAATTGTTACCCTGCTCCGGCAACAGTGATCAATTCAAATCAAGGAACGCTGGAAATGATCGAAACCCGACTGCTCAGGCAGTTCATCGCGGTGGCTGAAGAGCTGCACTTTCATAAAGCTGCAATTCGCCTGCATATAGCCCAACCGCCCCTGAGCCAGGCCATTAATCGCCTGGAAGGCAAACTGGGTTTCAGCCTGTTCACCCGCAACAAGCGCGAGGTCAAACTGACACCCGCAGGCACTGTCTTTTTGCAGGCCGCCTATCAAACACTCAAGGCGCTGGAACGGGGGATTGAACACGCTCGCCAGGTGTCCGAAGGCATTGCGGGCACCCTCACGGTGACTGCCGTCTCCATCGCGTACTACGAGCCATTGCTCAGCACCCTCAGGCAGTTTCGCCAACGCTTTCCCGATGTCCAGCTGGTCATCCGGGAGATGCCCTCCTCCAGCCAGGCCAAGGCGATTCTGGCCGCAGAAGCCGATATCGCGTTCATGCGCAAACTGCCGCATTCGGCGCAGAACATCGAATCGCGCCTGTTGTTCGAGGAAGCCATCGTCATGGCGCTGCCCCTTGATCATCCAAAAGCGCAGTCAGGCCCGATCGAGCTTCGGGATTTTGCCGACGAAGACTTCGTGTTCACCCCCCAGGCCCTGGGCAGCGGCTATCACAACCAATTGATCGCCCTGTGCGAAGCCGCCGGTTTTTACCCCAGGGTGGTACAGGAAGCCGCGCAGATCCATACCCTGATCGGCCTGGTGAGTTGCGGTTTTGGCGTGGCGCTGGTGCCTGAGTCCATTGCAGGCTCGAACATGCGCGACAAGGTTGTGTTTCGCCCGATTCGCCCGGTGGCAGAATCTGCCAACCCTGCCATCGGGCTGTACATGAGCTGGCATGCCCACAACCCGTCACCGCTGATCAACCGTTTTATCGCCATGTTCGACAGCGCCAGCCAACGGGCCGACTAGAACGTGGTCTGCACACCCACGCGCAACGTACGCCCAGGCGCAGGCATGAAACTCTGGGCCAGCGGGTCGAGGTAATAGCGGTCAGTCAGGTTCTGCAACGACACATTGAGCTGCGTGTGGTCCTTGAGCTTGTAGTTGAGGAACAGATCAAACAGCGCCACTTGCTCATAGACCAGTTGCGGCGTGGTGGCACCGGTTTGCCATTCATTGTCGGCCTTGACCGTCGGGCCTGAGGTATAGGTCCCACGGCCGCCGACGGTGAGCGTCTGGTCAAAAAAACGCAGGCCCGTGGTCAGGTTTGCCGCAAAGCTTGGCGGGTTCTGGGTGTTGGAGTAAGAACCCATGAAGCTGCCCGGCGTGCAGTTCGGCGTTTTGCTCAAGTCCTGATAGGGGTTGGAGCTGGCTCGCAAGCGTGCCGCGAAGGTCGAGTCGCAGGTTTCGGTTTTCAGGTAGTAAGTGGACGAAAAATCTGCAAACACGCGACCCGCGTCGTAATGCGATTGCAACTCCAGGCCGCTGGTTTTGAAGCTGTCGGTATTGCTGAACTGCATCAGGCCCATCAACCCCGGGCTTGGATCGTAATAGCGGGTGATGTAGTTCTTGATGTTGGTATTGAAGTAGGCAAGCTTGATGGCCGCCGAGTCATTGTCCACCCACAGGCTTTTATGCAGCGTGCTGGCACCGATCTCCCAGTTGCTTGAGCGCTCGGGCTTCAGGCCTTTGCCGGGCATGGTCTGCAAGACGCCCTGACTGGTTTCAAACAGCGAAGGCATGCGCAGGCCCTGGGTGTATGAGGCATAGAAGAACGTGTCCGGCGCCAGTTCGACGTTGAAACCAATGGCAGGCGCAAAAGCACCGCCGCTGTCGCTTTGTTTACCGGAGTACGCGTAACCGCTGACCACCTCGCCAACCTGGGACGGATAGACCGTCGACTCGGTAGCGCCGAAGTCGTTGTAGCGCGTGCCCTCGAAAGGGAAGTTGGTGTTGTTGAACACGATACCGTTGTTCAACCGCGGGTCCGTGGCGTCGGTGTACTGGCCGTTCTGATCCGGGAACCACATCATGTTGCCGTAGCTCTGCGGGCTAAAGACCCTCAGGTACCTCAACTCGCGCTCCTCGCGCAGCGCCGTCGAGTGGGCAACGTGATCCTTGGTGCGGTAATAGGTATAACGACCGCCCCCCCAGAGCGTCAGCCTGTCGACCGGCTGGTACTCCAGCTTGCTGTGCAGGCTGAACTCCTGCCGGGAGCCATCGCGCAGGCTGCGGTTGGCATTGATGTCATCCTGATTGGTGACCACGCCTTTCTGCGGGCGCAGTTCCTCGACCTGGAACCCGCTGCCCACATCCAGCTTCAGATCGCCGTAGCGCGTAGTGAACCGCGAGGTATTGGCCAGGTCGCCGCCAATGCGCCGGTCGGCCTGTCGGGTCCAGTTGCGATCCGAGCGATAACGCTGTGAAGCCGGCGCCAGCACCGACGTCAGGTTGCTGGTTTGAGCGTCCGTCATCCACAGGCTGGCCGTCAGGTCCACCAACGGATTGGCGTCTGGCAGGTAATTGTAGCGGGCGGTATAGGTGTCGATTTTCGTGTGGCTCAGGGGGTACTGGTAGATGCCCCCGGTGCCAAACCGGAAAATATCCGAAGGCATGATCTCGCCAATATGGCCGTCGTACCGCCTGAAACCCAACTCCAGCGTATGGTCGTCGGCCGGGCGAATGGTGGTTTTGATCAGGTACGAGTCGGTCTCTGCCGATGAGTTGAGCACCTCTTCACCGGGGTTGTACGTCGTGGCGACCGTCATGTTCTCGCGCCCATAACGGTTAAACGTGCGGTAGCGGTCCTGACCCTTCTTGCCAGCGAAATAGTTGCCCTGATTGCGATGCGCGTACGCTGCCACCACATCGAAGTAGTCGTGGGTCCAGGCAAACGCGGCACTGCCGGACTGGGCCTCTGAACCAAACAGGCCGCCACGGTCCTGGTGCGGTTCGGAGTAGAGAGTCTCAGTGGCCGAATGGCCGTCACGGGAGGCGGGAGCAACGCCGTTGTTCCACACATCGCCTTTGAGGCGCAGGCCAACGGTTTGACCGTCACGCAAAATGTCGTCTACGCCGATGGTGCGCATCTTTACCGTGCCGCCGATGGCACTCGATGTCAGGCTCGGGCCTTTGTCGATGGTGATATCGCTGATCAGGTCAGGGTCAATGTAGCTGCGCTGCTGCGTACCGGCGTAGCCGCGGTACACATCTAGCGCCTGTTGCGAGCCATCGACCGTGACGGCTACCCGGCTTTGCCCCTGGATGCCACGAATGTTCACATCCAGGCCACCACCATTACGGCTGTCCCCTACCTGCACACCCGGTTGGCCCTTGAGTACATCGCCCACCGAGATCACGCCAAAACGTTGCATCTCTTCGCTGGAGATATACACGGTGGATCGAGGCGCCAGATAGACCTCTTCAAGGGCGGGATCTTCCCCTGTGACCTTCTGCGAGGGCAGCACGACCGCCCCTGCCCCCTGAAACAGTTCGACGCTGCCGTCCGCCCGGCGCTGATAGCTCAGGCCGGTGCCCGACAACAGTCGTGTCAGGCCCGCCTCGGTACTGAAGTCGCCCTGCAAGCCCTTGCTGCTCTTGCCCGCCGTCAGTGTCGAACTCCCGGCCATGCTGATTCGCGCCTGCACGCCGAAACGCGAAAGCACCTGATCCAGGGGGCCGGCATCGATATTGAAGTGCTGACGCTCATCAGCAGCGAAAACGGCTGCGCTGTAAAGCGGTTGCAGGCCCAGTAAAAGCAGGCCAAAGGTGCGGGCGCATAAAACACGTGCGGGGGAAATCATGCAGGGCTCCTGAAGGTGAAGGCCCACCTGTTTCGGTGGGTTACTCCTATAGGCCCCGCCAGTTTCGAAAAACTGTCGCGCAGAACGAAAAAATAATTCAGACCGCCACCACTGTGACCCAATAACGGGTCCGCCGCTCGATACGGACTGGCAATGCATGGGCGACCAGCGCCAGCGCCGCATCCGTGTCATCCAGCTGGAAACTGCCCGTCACGCGCAAGGCCGCCACCTGTTCGCTGCAGCGCAAAATACCGGGCCGATAGCGTGACAGCTCGGCCAGCAAAGCATCCAGGCGCATGCGCTCGGCCGGTAAAATGCCCCGCAGCCACGCCTGGGCCAGAAACACATCGGTGAGGCTTGCCGGATGAATGCCCCCGGCATCCACCCGCGTTCGCCAACCCGCCTCCAGCAACAATGGCGCCCGGTTGTAAGGCGAGTTCACCTGCACCAGGCCGCGCAACACCGTCACCTGAGTGCCCTGGCGATCATGGCGCACCAGCAGGCTGGCCCCACGGCCACGCAACACGGCATTGGGCGTGACCAACTGCACCGAACCTGATTCGGCCTGTGCATTCAGAGCCAGTTCGCCCTCGATCAACTGCACATGGCGCTGGTCTTCTCGCCACTCCACGTTGGCCGCACTGGCCGTGTTCAACCATAACGAAGTGCCGTCGGCCAGCCGCCACTGACGACGCTCGCCCGTTGTGGTGCGGTAAGTGGCCAGGGCTGTGCGCACCACGGTCGATTGCGCACCTTGCCAGGAAACCCCGCCAAACAGGCCCAGTGCCAACAAGCACTTGAGCAGCTGCCTGCGCTGCTGAGGGTGTGCCCCGGCTGACTCAAGCGCCCTGCGCGCTGTGGCATCGGATAAAAGCGTGGCCCCGGGCTGCAGCAACAGCGCCAGGCTACTGACGCGCTGCCAGGCACATTCGTGTTCAGCGCTCGCCTGACGCCATTGCTGCAAGGCCTGATGGTCAGCCGCCCCCATGAGCCCGGACTGCATGCGCACAATCCAGTCGATGGCCATATCCCGTACACGGGGATTTACAGAAACGCCGCTCATTCGAAACGGCTCGCGTAACAGACGCTGAAGGCCTTGCCCATGGCCCGCTGCACCTGGGCCACGCTCAGGCTCAACTGCGCGGCGATCTGCGGGTAGGTCAAGCCATCAAGCTGGGACATAAAGAAAATCTGCCGCACCCGGGCAGACAACCCGATCAACAGCGAATCGAGTTGCAGCAGGGTCTCGATCGTCAGGTAGCGGTCTTCGGGGGAAGGCTCCTCGCCTGCCGGTCGGGCAGCCAGCGCCTCAAGATAAGCCCGCTCGATTGCCTGGCGCCGCCAGCGGTTGATCAGCAGACCGTTGGCAATGGTTGCAAGAAACGCCATGGGCTGACGCAACGCCTGCGCATCGTGCTTTGAACGCAGTACACGGATAAACGTGTCGTGTGCCAGGTCCTCGGCATCGGCGCGATGCCCCAATCGCCGATGAAGCCAGCCCCGCAGCCAACCATGATGATTCGCATACAGCTGCTCGACGGGCGAGACGGTCCTGTCGTGAGACATGTGAGATTCGCTTGATGTTAATGATAATTCTTCTCATCTTATTATTTGTAACTGACTTTTGTACAGCGTCAGCTCTGATTCCGGGCTTCCCGTCAGGTGAAAAAAACACTTCAAGGAGAGGAAATTACCCCTGTTCAGCGTAGAACCGCGAGCAAGACCCCGAAGCCAACCAGCAGCCCACCGAAGGCGCGGTCGATCCAGTGACGCACGGCAAGCAAACGCCCCTGAACGGCCCCCGCCGAGAAACACAGCGCGACCAGAGCGAACCAGGCCATATGGGCCACTGCAATAAAGCCGCCATAGCCAATCTGCACGGCCAGCGGTGTGTCCGGTCGCACTACCTGCATAAACAGGCTGACGATAAACAGTGTGGTTTTAGGGTTGAGTGCATTGGTGAGAAAGCCCGTGCGCAGCGCCGCCAGATCCGACAACGGTGCCACCAGGCTTTCGGCTGACCCGCCGCCGGGTTTGGCACGCAACATCTTCACACCCAAATACATCAGGTAAACCGCGCCCACCAGCTTGATGGCGCTGAACACCCAGGGCGACTGCTGGATCAGCAGGCCCACACCCACCAGGGTGTAGGTCACATGCACCATCACCCCCAGGCCTATGCCCAGGGCGGTCAGCACCCCGGCGCGGCGCGACAGCATCAGACTGTTGCGCGTCACCATCGCAAAATCGGGCCCCGGACTGATGATGGCCAGCAGGGTTATTGTGATTACAGCTATCAATTCGGTCATGGCGTATCCTGTCGACTGTTAACGAACAGACGCCATGCTATTGGCACAAACTGCAGATGAATAACGATGATATCTGACAACAATAGTGAGTCTGACTCACCAACCAGTCATGGGCGTTTGCCTTCCCTTTTGGCCTTGCGTTGCTTTGAGGCCGCGGCACGCCAGGAGAACTTCAGTCGTGCCGCCAGCGAACTGCACCTGACCCCCGGCGCGGTCAGCCGCGCCGTGCGCCTGCTCGAAGACGAGCTGGGTGTGGAGCTGTTCGAGCGCCGCAGCCGCCGGGTGTTTCTCACCGATGCCGGCCGCGTGCTGGCCAAAGCGGTGGGCGATGGACTGGGGTTGATGGCCCAGGCCATCGACACACTGCGCGCCAACGCCCGCCAGAAACCGGCCTGGGTGCTGTCTTGCGAGCCTACGTTGCTGATGCGCTGGCTGATCCCGCGCTGGCCTGACTTCCAGGCCCGGCATCCGGAGATCAACGTACATCTGGTCGCGGGTGGAGGGCCGTTCAGCTTTGCAAGTGACATCGACCTGGCCATCCGCCGTGACGATTTCCCCTGGGCCGACAGTTATCACGCAGAGCCCTTGTTTGCGGAAAAAATCGGCCCGGTATGTCGCCCGGAAAAAGTTGCCCAGTGGTTTTGTGCAGAGGACGCCAGCCCGCAATTGCGGGCCGACGCACCCCGGCTGCACACGCGCACGCGGCCGGGGGCCTGGCATGAATGGGCCGCAGCGGCAGGCCTCGCCTGGCCTGAGACACCGGGGCAAACCTTCGAGCACTTCTATTTCAGCCTGCAGGCGGCCGTTGCTGGCCTGGGCGTGGCCATCGGCCCCTGGCATCTGGTGCGCGACGATCTGGAAAGCGGCGTACTGGCTGCGCCTGGGGGGTTCGTCGAGGACGGTTCGCGTTATTGCCTGCTTTCGCCCCAGCCGTTGATTGCCGATAGCCCTCAGGCACAGTTGCTGGCATGGCTGCGTACGAAAGCTTGAGATCAGCGGCCCGGGCCTAGGCCATCAATTGAGTGATCCACCGGGCCTGCCGGGCGATTTCCTGCACCTTGTCCTCGGGTACCGCCTGCCGCGCCTGGTCAAAGCTGGTCAGGACCTTCTGCTTCTGAAGCAGCATGCGTTGCCACTTGCCCAGAAACACAGGGCTGCGCGCCTGCATCTGCAGGGGTCCGAAATACAGCTCCTCGGCCGTATACAGCACCGGCCCGGCGCGCTCGGCGACGATGATTTCGTAGTAGAAGCCGTTTTCCTGCAACAGCTCTTCGCACAGGATCCTGTAGTGATTGTCCATCAGCCATTGGCGCAGAGGCTGCTCACCGCCATTGGGCTGCAGGATCAGCCGCTCCCGCCCGTTCAGCCGCGCCTTGCCGCTCTCAAGGATGTCGCGGATGGTCTCGCCACCCATGCCGCAGATACTGATCGCGGTGATCTCGTCTGCCGCCTCGATGGCCTCCAGACCATTGGCCTGGCGCACGGTGATCTGCTGTTCCAGGCCGTTGTCGCGCACAGTGCGTAGCGCCGCGTGAAACGGCGTCAACGCCACCTCGCCTGCCACCGCTGCCGCGATGGCACCACGGCGCATCAACGCCACCGGCAGATACCCATGGTCCGAACCGATATCGGCCAGGCGCGCACCGGCTGGCATATGGGCTGCCACGCGCTCAAGGCGCATGGACAATGTGTGTTCGTTCAACTTCAGTTCCTTTTAACCGCCAATACCCGGCACCCTGGACGTGGGTGCGGGCGGCACATGATGCTTGGTGAATTGGGCGGGGTAAAGCTGGGCTCCACAGCGTTTCAGATTCGTCGTCTAACCCGCGTGTAGTCGCTGACGAGTAGAACGAGGCTGCGATCGAGATGGTGCGCCACTGCGACGTAGCGGTCGCAAAACCGCAACACGCACAGTGCCTGATTAACCGTGCAAGCCGGTTTCACGACTGCTTCGCAGCCGGACGCAGCCTCGCACGGCTCGTCAGCGACTACAGGTTTCGGCACCCATCCCGCGTGTACCGCGTGTAGCCGCTGACGAGTAGAACGAGGCTGCGATCGAGATGGTGCGCCACTGCGACGTAGCGGTCGCAAAACCGCAACACGCGCAGTGCCTGATAAGCCGTGCAAGCCGACTTCACGACTGCTACGTCGCAGTGCTCAGCGGCTACAGAAGGCCGCGACACATGCGTGCTATCACAAATGCCTGAACACCGCCGCGGCAATCACGCCTGCCGCGATCGCGGGCAGGGGCTTCTTGAGCACCAGCATCACAACTGCCGTGGTCAGCAAGGCAAGGCGTGCTCCGTTGTCACCGTTAAGCGCCAGAGGCGCCAGCAGCGCGACCAGCACTGAGCCCGACATGGCGCTGATGAACTGTTGCACCCGGTAGTTGATGGGAACGAAGGACATCACGAAAACGCCCCCCAGGCGCGTGACCAACGTGACCACAGCCATGATCAGAATGATGATGAAGGTGCCGTAACCTGCGGTATCAATGCTCACTTTTTCTTCTCCATCCACACAGCGCCAAGCACGCCACCCGCCAGTGCCCCGACCACCACATGGCTGTTTTCAGGCAAGTACCGGTGCGCCAACAGTGACGAGACGGCTGCCACACCCCAGATCACCAGCATGCGCAGGTTCTTTTGCCCGCCGACCACCATGGCCAGCAGAAAGCAGCCCATCACCATGTCCAGCCCCAGACTGACCGGATCCTGGATGTCGCTGCCAAAGTACACGCCCAGCCAACTGCCCAGCACCCAGGCCGCCCACAGCGCAATGCCGCCGCCCAGGATCAGGCCGATGCCCGATTTGCCGCTGTTGAACGCTTGCATCGACATCGCCCAGTTGGCGTCCGATATCACCATCATCACCCCGTAGCGCTTGGCCGTAGGGAGCTCGCGCAGCCAGGGGTACAAGGTTGCCCCCATCAAAAGATGCCGGGCATTGATCGCAAACACTGTCACGATCAACGGAACAAGAGGTACCTGCGCACCCCAAAGGTCCAGCGCTGCGAACTGCGACGCACCGGCAAACACCAGGGTGCTCATGAGCAGGCTTGCCCCATCGTCCAGCCCCGTCTGAGCGGCAGCAAGCCCGAACGCAATGCCGAACACCACCACAAACATGGAAATGGGCAAAAGCTGTTTGAAGCCGTCCCAAACTTCGTTCCAATTCAGCTCGACCGAGCTTTTATCACCACTCAACAAGACATCACCTCATCTGCACGACGACACGCTTTTTAATGCTGGCATTATGAGGGCCTGAATCTAATCCAGAACAGCGTGCATGTGTAAAAGGTGTCGCAATGTCGCTATTGGCAGGGCGTTGTCAGATATCAGCAGGTGTTTTGACGCCCGACCTGAACCCATCGACCACGATATACAGCAGCGGCCCCACGGAAACAAAAACGGCGGTAAGCAGCAGATAAGGCAGCACCGATCCCAACGAACGGCCTTTGGCGCGAGCATCCCGGTACATCCAGATGCAGGCCAGAACCGCAAGCAGGTACAGGTCAATCACGACCTGAGCCGTGTCGGGGCTGGACATCAGGCCCAGGCCGAAGGCCACCAGCGACTGCTGCGCCGTCCACATCGTGTAGCCCGTGTAACCGGCGAAGCCCAGCAATGCGGCAAGGGCGAGATAGGGTTTGTTCATGTACTGTCCTTTGAGGGGGGCTGACGGTACGCCAGTTAGTGATACTTTTGCCGCACCCGCAATGACCTCACAGGTCATGGACGCCGATCATGGCCACTGCCAGAGTTGATGCATGAACAGCCAACCCTTCCCCCGTACCACGGCCCCGACAACCGCCGGACCCCAGCTGCGCTTGCTGCGCCGACAGGCCCGCTTGAGCCAGCTCGACCTGGCCATGATCGCGGGCATTTCCCAGCGCCATTTGAGCTGCATTGAAACCGGCCGCGCCCGTCCCGGCCCAGGCACTCTGCACAACTTGCTGATGGCCCTGGAGGTCCCGCTGGAGCAGTGCAACAGCCTGTTCCTGGCGTCCGGTTACGCGCCTCGCTACGAAACCACCCCGTTGTCCTCCCCGGCAATGGACGCCGTGCGTGACGCCATCAGCCATGTGCTGCACGCCAATAACCCTGCTCCGGCGATCGTGCTGGGCAGCCATTGGCAGGTGCTGGCAGCCAACGCCAGCACCCGGGTGCTGTTCAATCTGCTGGGGCTTCCCGCCGACGCGGCGCAGGGCTTGAACCTGTTGACCACCCTGCTGCAACCCGGCGGCCTGGGCGACCACTTGATCAACCCCGAGCAAATCCGCAGCATTGCCTGGCAGCGGGCTACCCGCGAGGCGCTGGACAACCCGGCCCTGGCCGAACTGCTGCAAACCCTCGATGCCCCGCCGTCCTGCGCCGCCGTGAGCAATGAGCTGCCACCGCTGGTACTGACCCGTATCCGCTCCCCTCTGGGCGAGCTGAATTTCATGTCCACGTTCACCACTTTCGGCATGCCGCTCGACATCACGGTAACATCTTTGCGCATCGAGCATCTGATCCCTGCCGATCCAAAAACCTGGCAGACCATGACCGCCGCCTACGAGCAGTCACTGCTCGAGCAACCAGGCCACTAAGGAGAGTGCCATCAAAACCCTGTCCATTGTTCACCCCGGCGCCAGCCGAATTGCCTCGGGGGAGAAAACCCTTGAAGTGCGGCGCTGGCACCCCGAACTGGCCCCGACCGAAGACCTGCTGATTGTCGAGAACAAGCGATTTCTGCATATCGACGGTGATGAAGACCCCGAGGGCATGGCCGTGGCCATCGTACGGGTCAAGGCCATACGCCCGTTTGAACCGCAAGACGTGCCAGCGGCCTGTGCACGCTATTACGAGGACGGTTGGCTGGCCTGGGAGCTGATCGATATCAGGCCGCTCACGCCCCCGGTGCCCGTGCGGGCGGCGCGGGGCATTTACACCACCGACATCCGGGCAGGGGACCTGCAAACCGGCTGATCCCTCGACTCAGCCCATCAACCCGACCACCCGGTGCCGCGACACATTGGCCTGGCATTGCACCAGTTGCGCCACTTTCAGGTAGTCACTGCCCTGCCCCGCTTCGCCCTCGAACACGCGACCGGCAAAGTCGTGGGCCCAGCGCTTTTCATCCTTGCTTTCGTGGCGACCGATCTGCTCCCGGACATGCCCCTGGCGCTGGTTGAGTTGCTCGATGACCCCGTTGACCCGCACCAGCCCTTTGTCCACCGTGGCCATCAACTGACGCAGCTCGGCCCGGCCCGTACCTTTGGGCGCAATCAAGGGTGCGCCCAGCAGGTTTTCTTCCTTGCTGTGCACCGGGGTAAAACTGGCCCGGGCGAAGAGTTTGTCTTCACCCTGGATCGACATCTGGCCCTTGAGCTTGCCCCATTGCGACTCGGTGGCCGAGAAGCGCAATTTGGCTTCGCTGTTGACCTCGGCATGCAACCCGGCCTGGGCCAGGCTGGTGTTGAAGCGGCGCAGGATCTGGCGCTCGTTCATGTCGTCGTCCAGCACCACGGCAATCGGCCCCGGCATGTGCCGCCCGGCACTGAACAGCAGGGTTTCACTGCCCGAGGCCTGTACCGCGTTCAGGGATTCAAGCCCCTGAATGCTGAAACGGCTGCGCAACGGATGGTCCAGGTTAAGGCCCATCTGGGCATCGACACTGGCGGCCGATAACCGGCTGCGGTTTTCCAGCAGGTCGTTGAGGCGATTGACCGAACGGGCCAGGGTTTCACCCTCCAGACCGCCCTTGGCCGGGCCGTTGAGGCTGCGGCCAAGATCACGCTTGAAACTGCTCAACTGCTCGGTGACCTGGGTCAGGTACAGGTGCGCGGCCTGAATGGAAGACGACTGCTGGTTCAACTGCAGGCTCAGCCCGGCCATTTTCCCCGGCTGGCGCTGGGCGCTGGCCAATTCGGGCGGCCTGGCATTGCGCACACGCGGCTTGGGCACGGTGTCGCGCTGCTGGGCCTGAGTGCGCATGCCCAGGTCATAAGAAGCAATGGCCGAGCGTTCGTTTACAACTTTCATGTCGGGTGTTCCGGTTCTGGTTTACATCAGGTCAAACAAGGAAATGGCCGCTACGCGGGTATAGACCTTCTGGCTGGCCTGCATTGAAAGCTCGTAGCCACTGACCTGCAGGAACGCCCCGCCCAGGTCCAGTTGCGACAGATCACCCTGGACTTTCTGGTTGGCCAGCGACACATCGGCGTTGCCGTTGCCCAGCAGGGTCAGGGTGTTCTGGCGCCCGCCCAGCTCGGTCAGCCCGCCCAGCACGCGGCCGTGGGTCTGGTCCAGGCTGTCCAGCGTGTCCTTGAGTTGCTGGCGGGTGGCCGGATCGTTGGGCGCGGCCTTCAGACTGTCGACCAGGCTGTGCAGACCGTTCAGCAAGTCGGCATTGGGACCGAGGATGTCCCTGGCCGTCACGTTGTCATCGATCATCACGCCATTGCCCACGACCGCCTGACGGTGCTGGTCGTTGCCCGTCACGCTGTAGGTGCCGCTGGCCGGGTCAAAGGTCACGGCCGGGGTGTTGCTGAGCGTGCCCGAAAACAGGTAGTTGCCCGCTTCGTCCTTGGCGTTGAAGTAGCTCATGATGCTCTGTTCCAGGCTCGACATTTCATCGGCGATGGCCGAGAGATCCTCGCCGCTGTTGCTGTCGTTACCGGCCCACAGCAGCAGATCGCGCACGCCGAGCATGGCGTCGGAGCCGGACTTCAAATAGGTTTCCTGCACCATGAGGTTGTCCGATACCCGGCCGATATTGAGGTTGTATTGTTCCAGGCTGGCCTGCTCGCGCTCGATGCGCATCAGGCGGGCGCTGGCAATCGGGTCGTCCGAAGGTTTCTGGATGCGCAGGCCGCTGCCGATTTGTGCCTGCAGCTTGCCGATCGCCTCGGCGTTGCGGTTCATGTTGCTGTGCATCAGGGCAGAGGTGTGTACGTTGGTGATTCGCATGTGTTCAGGCCTTTACTCAAGTCGGTGTGCCGGGCTTCAGACAGCCGCCAGAATGGTGTCGAAAATACTGTTGGCGGTCTGAATGACCTTCATGTTGGCTTGCAGCGCCTTGTTGTAATCCATCACCGCCTGGGCTTCTTCGGTATCACTCACCGCACTCACGCTGTCGCGCTGGCTCTGGGCCTGCTCGGTGACGGTGGTGGAAGACTTGAGGTCGGCCTGGTTCTGTCGGCTGGCACTGGCCACATCCCCCAGCATGCCGCTGTAGGCTTCGCTCAACGTCACCGAGTTGCCGCCTACCGTGACCCGGGTGTTTTTCAGTTCGATCAGGTCCAGCAACACCTGGTTGTTGCCGCTCTCGCCCGCGACACCGGACAGCGCCAGCTCTTCGGGTTTGACGTCATTCATTTGCAACAGGCCGTTGGTGCTGCTGGGGTCGAACGTCAGCAGCGGGCTGCCCGGGTTGCCATTGAGGTCAAAACCGGTCGCCAGGGTGTCATTGACCAGGGTCGCCAGGGCCCCGGCCATTTCCTTGAGGCTTTCACGGGCGGGCAACAAACTATTGTGCTCGACGTTGTAGAGCCCGCCGAACGCGCCGCCCAGGGTGTCCTGATACAACGGGAAACTGGTGCCTGCAAAATTCAGCGCCACTTCCTGTTCACCCGCAGCGTTGAGGGTGATCGACAACTGGCCCGCGGTTTTGCCGCTGACCAGTGGCTGGCCGTTGGCCAGGGACACGGTCAGGGAGCCGTCGCGGCTTTCGCTCACGCGCACATCGGCGTACTTGCTCAGCTCGCCCACCAGGGACTCGCGGTGATCGCGCAGTGCAGAACTGTCGGCGCCGTTGGATTCGGCCTGCACGATTTTCTGGTTGAGCAGCGCCAGGTTATTGCTCAGGCCGTTGATTTCGGTGCCCATGGCCGAGCGTTGCTCATGCAGGCCCTTGAGCTGATTGTCGATATTGCTGTTGAGCCCGTTGAAGCGCTGGGTGAGATTTTTCATCTCGGACAGGATCTGCTGGCGCAACGGGATATCACCGGGGCTGCTGCTGGCGGCGCTCAGGGCAGCATAGAAGTTGTTGAGCCCGGTGCTCAGGTTGGAACCCTCCCCCGACATCACGCCTTCCAGCGAGCTGAAGTAGTCCTGACCGGCCTGGTAGTAGTTCATGTCAGTGGTGGCACGCCACAGTTGCTGGGTCTTGAAGCCGTCGCTGATGCGCTTGACCCCGATTACGTCAACCCCGCCCCCCACCTGCTGGCCCTGCCCGCCGACCGAGCCCGTCTGCACGGACAAGCGGCTGTAACCCGGGGTGCGGATGTTGGCAATGTTCTGTGCCGCCGCGTTCAGGGCGACTTGCGCCGCCGATACACCGGAATAACCGATCTGGCCCATGAGGCTCATGTTTCAATCTCCTTGCGCGCAACCCGCATGTTCTGGGCAAAAGCCGGTGAACTCAGTTCGGCTGCACGGCTGACGGTGGTAGTGAGGTCCTGTGTGCTTGAGGCGACCGCAATGGCGCCCGACTTAAATGCCAGGCCATCCATCTTCCCGCTGCGCGTAGCAGCGGATGGCGCTCTGGGCGACACACCGCTCTGGCCAAGGTCGGCCAGGATCGAACGGGTGTAGTTGCGGGTTTCCTTGAACGGAATGCGCTCCACCCACTGACTGACGCTGATCGTGCCCTGGCGCGGGTCGCCATTGCTCTTGAGCCACTCATCCACTCGCCCGGGCCCGGCGTTGTACGCCGCCACCGCCAGCGTCGTGGCGCCGTCATAGCGCTTGAGCAGTTTGTCCAGATACGCCGTGCCCAATTGCTTGTTGTATTCGCCATCACGGGTCAGGCGCTGCTCGTTGTAGTGCAGGTTCAGCTCCTGGGCCATTTCCCGGGCCGTGCCCGGCATCAGTTGCATCAGGCCACGGGCGCCCTTGGGCGAGACCACCGCCACCCGACCGCCCGACTCGTGCTGGATGACTTTTTCCACCAGCGCCACCAACCCGGCAGCCCCCTTGCCAAGGCTGTCGATACCGCGCTGCCAGGTGTTGACGATGGGTGCCAGCAAGCTGTCGACCATCTGCGGTTTCGGGGCAGCAGGCGGCAAATCATGGTGGGCAGCCCGCGCACTGGTCAGCGCCTTGTTGGCGGCCAGCAGGCCAGCCGGGGCCACCGGCGCGCCGCACTGACCGCTCTGGGCCGGGGCTGCAGGGGGTGTGGACGGCATGCCGGGAGACAGCTGCTTGACCAGCATGTCGGCAATCCCGGTTTTGCGATGGCCAGCCAGCTTTTCGGCCAGCGCTTCGTCGTGGAACTCACGCAGGGTGTCGCCCTGGCGGCTGCGCATCGGGCTGCCCTCGGACAACACATCGCCCGCCTTGCGCATTTGCTTGAGGATCTGCTGCAAGAACATGGCCTCGAACTGCTCCGCCACGTTTTCAAGACGTGCCTGGCGTGCCACGGCCACATCGGCAGAAAGCTCCTGCCCCGATTTTCGGTGTTGGGAAATTTGGGTAATGCTCATGGTGAAAAGGGCCTTAAATCACGATCAATTCAGCGTTCAGGGCACCGGCCTGTTCCAGTGCCTGCAATATGCTCATCACATCATCCGGCGTCGCCCCGAGGCTGTTCACCGTCTTGATGATGCTGTCCAGGTCGGCACCGTCAGGCCAGGCGAACATGGGGTTGCGCTGCTGGCTGACATCAATGTCGGAGCGCGGTACAACGGCGGTCTGCCCGCCTGAAAACGCGCCCGGCTGGCTGACCTGCGGGGTTTCGCTGATGGTCACGGTCAAGGTGCCGTGGGCCACCGCCGCCGCCTTGACCCGCACCCCCTGTCCCACCACCACGGTGCCGGTGCGGCTGTTGAACACCACCTTGGGCCGGGTTCTGCCTTCCTGCACGTCCAGGGACTCAAGAATGGCCATGTAGCTGACGCGCTGGCTGGTGGCAATCGGCGCCGTGACCGACACCTTGGTGCCATTCAGGGCCGTGGCGCTGCCGGCGCCAAAACGTGCGTTGACCGCTTCGGCAACCCGGCTGGCCGTCTGGAAGCTGGGTTTGCGCAGGTTGAGCATCACATCGCTGCGCTCGTTGAAATCGCTGGGGATCATCCGCTCGACCGTCGCCCCGTTAGGGATCAGGCCCGAATTGGAGCTGTTGACCGACACACTGGAACCACTGCGCCCCGAAGCCTTGACCCCGCCCACCACCACGGCGCCCTGGGCCAGTGCATAGACTTCGCCGTCCACGCCCATCAGCGGGGTCAGCAGCAGTTGCCCGCCGCGCAGGCTTTTGGCATCACCCAGGGACGAGACCGTCACGTCCAGGGACTGCCCGGCACTGTACGACGCCGGAATGCTCGCAGTGACGGTCACTGCGGCCACGTTTTTGAGCTTGGGATCGACATTGGGCGGCAGGTTGATGCCGAACTGTTTGATCAGGTTGGCCACCGACTGGTTGGTGAACTTGACCTGATTCTTGTCGCCGCTGCCGTCCAGCCCCACCACCAGGCCATAGCCAATCACCTGGTTGGAGCGGATCCCTTCGATGTCCACCAGATCCATCAAGGGCGCCGCGTGTGCTGGCATGCCCAGCAACAGGGCCACCCGCTGGGCCATCGCCAGCAGACGGCGCCCCGCTGCCGAACACGACACAAAGCTTTCCTGGGCACTGGCCGCCGCCGCATGCCGCTGCAACAACGCCTTGATCTGGGTAGCACTGAACGGCGCCAGCAGGTAGTCCACGCACCCTCTTTCAAGCAGCGCCGTTGCACGTTCCTGCTCGGCGTACTCGACAACCGGAACAATACTTATATGGCGGGCGTGACGAATAAGGTTTTCAGTCTCGGCATTTAACAGTTGAACTGAAAAGCCGCTGACAAACACAAACACCAGGGTGGTTTGATTGAACACATGTGTGTGCAACTGGCTATAACTTTCAACACAGATCACAGGACAATGTTGTTCAGACAAACTGTCGACCAGTATTGAATACCCTTTATTGTCCGGGTGACCCACCACAATAACGGGAGGGTGTTCGGCGCGGGGCTCAAACGAGGCCGTAGCGGGATGACTATACGAATTAATAACCGGTCTCACCGTGTATACCTGCGGTTTGGATCGCATGTGTCTGTCGGCATGAATGCTGGCACCCGGCGTGGGGAAGTGTTCATGACGGTGCGATACCTGTGCGTGTTCGTTTCGGGTGCTGGCTGCACTCAAGCAGCCTGTAAAGACTCACGTTCCTGTGACCGGTCGAACTGTAGGCAAGGTCGCGACAAAACTGAAATCATTAACCATCAAATCGTCCTGATCCTTATCAAACGGCGATTTGACAGTTTTTGATTTAGGAATTTCTACCCGGGTTCCTATACTCGCCACCAGCCAGGCGCTCCCCGACCCCAGCAGGCAGCGGATGTCTGCTTCTCGATTCCAGGAAACGAATCACCTGCCCCTTTCAGGCAGACACGAGAAACAAAAGGATGCGCGCTACAACTTCCAGGAACGATCTTTTCACTATGACTGGTTACAGAAAAGTTCAACATCAGGTGCCCGCAGACGACCTGTTGTTTTTAAAGCCCGAAAAACTGGGCCGGTACTATCACAAAGTACCTATTTATATAAAAGAGCTGGCAGGCAAATACCCAAAGGCACTGAGTGATTACTTTCTAAGTACCTATCGAATCAACAGCGATCTGCTGGAAGTGGTTGTCCATGAAACACAACAACCGGATCCGCAATGCAGGTACATGACCGCTATCGGCAAAATCGGTTTCAGTATCGAGCGCCCGTTATTAAGCGAGTTGCTGGAAAGTTACTACGGTGGCTCCACCCCCCCTGCCCAGGACGAGCCGCCGGTCAGTTCGTCGGAACACCGCATGCGTACGCGGCTGGGTGTCGATGTCTCGACCATTTGCGCCCGCATCCTGATGGGGGACATCCCCCTGGGCACGGTCGACAGTTCGGTGAGCACCTATGAAGAGATTCACTGGGCCTACTGCATCCAGTTCGTGTTTTGCAGCACCGCCACCCAGTTGGTGTCATCGGTGTTCCTGTCTCTGGATGCCCATGCCGTCGATGAGCTGACGCGCCGCCTGAGCGATGACCAGCCCTCGTCCCAGTCCGACGGCGCCGGCTACCCCATCGCCGAATTGCCGGTACACCTGGACTGCGTGCTGGCACGGGCACACATGCCCCTGGGCAAGGTGCTGGCGTTGCAAGTGGACGACATCCTGATGGTGCGTTTGCTGGAGCGCTGTGAAGTGCATATCAAGCAGCAAAAATTGTTTCACGGGGCCATTTCCGAAGATGACGGCGCCTTGTTTTTAACCTCTCTCGACAGTGTTAACAGCCAATGAACACCTCCATTTCCGATTCCGACTTCGACAACCTGCTCAATGACACGCTGCCTGCCTTCGACGACGACCTCGTGCCTGCGCCCAGCCCCCCTGAAGCGGCTCCCCTGCCCCATCAGGACTTGAAGTTTTTCGGCAAGATTCCGGTCACCGTCACCCTGGAAGTGGCCTCAACGGAAATTACCCTGCGCGAGCTGATGGACGTTGACGCCAGCAGTGTGATTGCTCTGGACAAGCTGGCTGGCGCGCCGCTGGACGTCAAGGTCAACGGCGCCCTGTTTGCCAAGGCCGAAGTGGTCGTGGTGCATGGCAACTATGGCCTGCGGATTGTGGAACTCAGCGGCTCCAGCCTGAGTGACCTGGCGTTATGAAACTGATCAAGCCAGCCGCGTTCTGCATTCTGGTCATGCTCGTGGCGTGTGTACCGCAATGGGCACTGGCGGCCAACGGCGAGATCTCGCTGTTCAGCCTCAATGACGGTGAAAACGGCCAGGAACTGAGCATCAAGCTGCAAATCCTGGTGATGATGACGCTGCTGGGTTTCTTGCCGGCCATGTTGATGATGATGACCAGCTTTACGCGCTTCATCATCGTGCTGGCCATCCTGCGCCAGGCCCTGGGCCTGCAGCAGAGCCCGCCCAACCAGATTCTGATCGGTATCGCGCTGTGCCTCACCATGCTGGTCATGCGCCCGGTGTGGCAGGAGGTCTACCACGATGCCTACCAGCCGTTCCAGAACGATCAGATCACCATGGATCAGGGCCTGGACGTGGCCAAAAAGAGCATCAGCGGTTTTATGCTCGCACAAACCAACAAGGCCTCCCTGGAGACCATGGTGGCGCTGGCCAACGAAACATTGCCCGAAAACCTTGAGGACCTCGACTTCTCCCTGCTGTTGCCGTCTTTTGTGCTCAGTGAGGTGAAAGCCGCATTCCAGCTGGGGTTCATGATCTTTCTGCCGTTTCTGGTGATTGACCTGGTGGTCGCCAGTGTCTTGATGGCAATGGGCATGATGATGCTCTCACCCATGATGATTTCACTGCCCTTCAAGCTCATGGTGTTCGTGCTGGTGGATGGCTGGGCCCTGTTGATGGGCACCCTGGCCAGCAGCATCCAGCCCTTTGGAGGTTCGTGATGATGACGCCTGAAGTCGCCGTGGGCCTGGTGGGCCACGCCGTATTGATCACGGGCCTGATTGTCTGCGTGCTGGTGGTGCCCAGCCTGCTCGGTGGCCTGCTGGTGAGCGTGTTTCAGGCCGCGACCCAGATCAACGAACAGATGCTCAGCTTTCTGCCGCGCCTGCTGATCACCCTGGGCATGCTGATGTTTGCCGGTCACTGGATCTTGCGCAAACTCAGCGACCTGTTTATCGAAACCTTCAAGATCGCCGGGTCCCTGGTGGGCTGAACCGATGAACGCGACCGAACCCCTGATGAACGCCAGCCAGTACCTGCACACGCTGCAGGGCTACTGGTGGCCGTTTTGCCGACTGCTGGCGGTGTTCAGCATGGCCCCGCTGTTCAACCACAAGGCCATGCCGAAGAGGGTCCGGGTGCTGCTGGCCCTGATGGTCACCGCAGCCATTGGCGGCGCCCTGCCCCCGGTGCCGGAGGTCAACCCGCTGTCGGCCGGGGGCGCGCTGCTGGCCCTTGAACAGATCGCCTTCGGCCTGATCCTGGGGCTGTGCCTGCAACTGGTGTTCACCGTGTTCAGTGTGGTCGGTGAAGTGGTGTCGGCGCAGATGGGCATGACGATGGCGCGCTACAACGACCCGGTCAACGGCGTGTCGTCGTCATCGATCGTGTACCAGTTGTACTTCGTGTTGCTGGCGTTCCTGTTCCTGTCCATCGACGGGCACCTGGTGACCCTCAGCGTGCTGTTCAAAAGCTTCAGCCACTGGCCGGTTGGCAGCGGGCTCAACTACCAGAGCTACACCGTGTTCATCCAGGCCGTGGCCTGGGTATTCAGCGCCGCCGTGCTGCTGACCCTGCCGATGGTGTTCTGCGTGGTGCTGGTGCAGTTCTGCTTTGGCCTGCTCAACCGTATCTCACCCTCGATGAACCTGTTTTCCCTGGGGTTCCCGATCACCATTCTGGTGGGCTTGCTGTGCATCTACCTGACATTGCCCAACCTGCCGGAAAACTACCTGCACCTGACCCGCGACCTGCTGGACAACATCGGTGCCATGCTCGAAGGAGGGCCGGATGTCTAACAACAGCGCCCAGGAAAAAACCGAAGACGCCACGCCCCAGAAGCTGCGCAAAAGCCGCGAGGACGGTCAGGTCACCCGCTCCAAGGACCTGTCCACCACCGTGTCGCTGATTGCCACCCTGCTGATCCTCAAGATGGTGTTTTCCAGCTACTACCACGGGCTTGAAGAAAGCTTCCGGATCTCGTTTCTGAACTTTCACTCCAGCGAAATCACTCAGGAGGACCTGGGACTGATTCTGAGCCACAACATGGCCCTGTTCGTGAAAATACTCGCCCCCCTGCTGCTCACCAGCGTACTGGTGGTGGTGTTTTCACTGATCCCGGGGGGCTGGGTGTTCGTGGCCAAGAATTTCTACCCGAAATTCAGCAAGCTCAACCCGATCACGGGCCTGGGGCGCATCGTCTCGAAACAGAACTGGGTCGAACTGCTCAAGTCGATGGCCAAGATTGCCGTGTTGATCGGTGTGGCCTGGATGTTGATCAGCGACGCCGTCCCCCAACTGATCGCCTTGCAGCGCACCAGCCTGCCCACGGCCATCGGTACGGCGTTCAACATGACGTTCAACATCCTGATCGCGCTGATGGGCATATTTGTGGTGTTTGCAGCCATCGACATTCCGATCCAGCGCTACTTCTTCCTCAAAAAACTGCGCATGACCAAACAGGAGCGCAAGGAAGAACACAAGAACCAGGAAGGCCGCCCCGAGGTCAAGGCCCGGATCAAGCAGATCCAGCGCCAGATTTCCCAGCGCCAGATCAGCAAGGTGATCCAGGACGCCGATGCCGTAATCGTCAACCCGCAGCACTACGCCGTGGCCATCAAGTACGACACCAACAAGGCCCAGGCGCCTTTCGTGATCGCCAAGGGCGTCGATGACATGGCCCTGTATATCCGCAAAATGGCCACCGCCCACAAACTCGAAGTGCTTGAAATACCGCCCCTGGCCCGGGCCATTTACTTCACCACCCAGGTCAACCAGCAGATCCCGGCGCCGCTGTATGCCGCCGTCGCCCATGTGCTGACCTACATCCTGCAACTCAAGGCATACAAAAGCGGAATGCGCGCCAAGCCGCAGTTGCCGGACAACCTACCGATACCCGAAAGCATGGCGAACAAGGCATAAACATGAACGTATTGCACAACCTCCTCCCGACGCTGCGCAGTGGCCGCATCGGGATCCCGCTGGTGATTCTGTCGATCCTGGCGATGATCATCCTGCCCTTGCCGCCGTTGCTGCTGGATATCCTGTTCACCTTCAACATCGCCATGGCCGTGCTGGTGCTGATGGTCAGCGTGTCGTCCAAAAGCCCGCTGGATTTTTCCCTGTTCCCCACGGTGATCCTGATCACCACCCTGCTGCGCCTGACGCTGAACGTGGCCTCGACCCGTATCGTGCTGCTCGAAGGCCATAACGGCACGGGGGCTGCGGGCAAGGTCATCGAATCGTTCGGTGAAGTGGTGATCGGCGGCAACTTTATCGTCGGGATGATCGTGTTCGTGATCCTGATGATCATCAACTTCATGGTCGTCACCAAGGGCGGCGAGCGGATTTCCGAGGTGACGGCGCGCTTCACCCTGGATGCCCTGCCCGGCAAACAGATGGCCATCGATGCCGACCTCAATGCCGGGCTGATCACCCAGGACCAGGCCAAGCAACGACGCCAGACCATCTCCAAGGAAGCCGACTTTTACGGCGCCATGGACGGTGCATCGAAGTTTGTGCGCGGCGATGCCATTGCCGGGATCCTGATCCTGATCATCAACCTGTTTGGTGGTTTCGCCATCGGCCTGTTTGTGTACGACTTGCCCGCCGGGCTGGCCTTCAAGCAATTTGCCCTGCTGACCATCGGTGACGGCCTGGTGGCCCAGATCCCAGCGCTGTTGCTGTCCACCGCCGCCGCCTTGATCGTGACGCGGATCAACGAGTCCGCCGAAATCACCACCCAGGTGCGCCGCCAGTTGCTGGCCTCCCCAGCCTTGCTCTACACCGTGGCCGGGATCCTGCTGGTACTGGGCCTGGTGCCAGGCATGCCGCACATCGCCTTTCTGGGTTTTGCCGCGGTTGTGGGTGGCGTGGCCTGGAGCGTGTCGCGCTTTCAGCCACCGGCCGAGGCCGTCGAGCTTGAAGCGGTCAGCGCACTCAGCGCCGCCATGCAAAACGAGCGCAGCCAGAGCCTGGCGTGGGATGACATCCCCCACGTGGAGCGGCTTTCAGTGTCCCTGGGCTACAAGCTGGTGGGGCTGGTCAATGAAGCCGCGGGCGCGCCCCTGACCCAGCGCGTGCGCGGTTTGCGCCAGACCCTCTCGGAAAACCTGGGTTTCCTGCTGCCCGAAATCCAGATCCGCGACAGCCTGCGACTCAAGGCGGCGCACTACTCCATCCATATCAACGGCGAGCAGATCGAAGGTGCCGAAATCCATGCCGATCACCTGATGGCCATCCCTTCGGCCGATCTGTACGGCGAAGTGGACGGGATTCTGGGCATTGATCCGGCCTACAAAATGCCAGTGGTCTGGATCAACCCGGTCGACAAGAGCCGGGCCCTGAACCTGGGTTATCAAGTGGTTGACTGCGCCGGGGTGATTGCCACGCACCTGAACAAGGTGATCCGCGACAACCTGGCTGACATCTTCAAGCACGACGACGTCGACAACTTGATGCAGCGTCTGACCGAACTGGCGCCCAAACTGACCGAGAACCTCAAGGGCCAGCTGTCCTATACCCAGCAGCACCGGGTGTACCGCCAGTTGCTGGTGGAGAACATCTCGTTGCGCGACATCGTCACCGTTGCCACGGCACTGGTGGAAAGCAGCGAAAACACCAAAGACCCGGTCCTGCTGGCGTCCGACGTGCGCTATGCCTTGCGCCGCAACATCGTCTCGAGCATTACCGGGCGACGGGATGAAGTCAGTGTGTTCGTGCTCGACAATGCCCTGGAAAACACCCTGCTGGGAGCCTTGAGCATTGCTCAGCAAGCGGGCCCGGTGAGCCTGGACAACATTCCCGTGGAGCCCAACCTGCTCAACCAACTGCAAAACGCCATGCCAGTGGTCAAGGAAAAACTGCGCAGGACGGTCATCCGCCGGTGCTGACGGTCATGCCGCAACTGCGTCCGCTGCTGGCGCGATATGCGCGGGTATTCAGCCCGGGGTTGCACGTACTGTCGCAAAACGAAATCCCGGAGAACGTCAGCGTCAATATTGTCGGGACGCTGGGGTAAACACGCGCCCGTGCGGGCCTGCGGATTACCGCAAGCATTGAAATCCGAGACACAACAACAAAAAGACTCACGGAGACACGATGACCGACACACCGCAAATGCCCCAGATTCACACCAGCCGCCTCTTGCTCAGACCTTTTACGGAGCAAGATTTCCCGGCTTTTCTGGGCTATCACTCACTGCCAGAAACTTACCGCTACCTGTTTAAGGTGCAACCTGACCCACAGGCCATCAGGGAGCGCTTCGAGCGCGCCTTGAACCCCCAGGCGGAACATGACGGGGATGAAGTGCGCTGGGCCATAGTCAAGCATCCAGAAGGAATCCTGACCGGTGAAGTGATGATTCGAATGACCAGCAAGGCGTCCGGACAGGCAGAGATCGGTTGCATATTCGCCCCGTCATTTCATCGGCAAGGCATCGCATCGGAAGCGTTGACAGCGTTGATTGGCGTGGTTTTCGAACACTACGACTTACATCGCTTGTATGCGTCCATCGATATCCGCAATACCGGCTCATACACCCTGTTCAGCAAGCTGGGGTGGAAACAGGAGGGTTGCCTGATTGAAAGCCAGTGGGTCAACGGCGAATGGACCAGCCGGTACATCTACGCCATGTTGGCTCGCAACTGGCAGGCCTCAGGGGTTTAGAGCGAGGCTGACTTTACGACTGTTGCGTCGGGGTGCCGCATCACGCCGATCGCAGCCTCGCACGGCTCGTCAGCGACTACAGATTCGTCACCATCTCCGTGTTGTAGTCGCTGACGAGTAGTACGAGGCTGCGATCGAGCGCGAAGCGGTCGCAAAACCGGTACTCGCGGTATGCCTGATTAACCGAGGAAGCCGACATTACGACTGCTGCGTCGCAGTGGCGCACCAAACCGGACGCAGCCTCGCACGGCTCGTCAGCGACTACAGATTCGTCACCATCTCCGTGTTGTAGTCGCTGACGAGTAGTACGAGGCTGCGATCGAGCGCGAAGCGGTCGCTAAACCGCAACACGCGGGATACCTGATTAACCGCAGATGCTGACGTTACGACCGCCGCACAGCAAAAATCCCATCACATCTATTAACCATTTATTTGACGTTTTTTTCTCATTCCCGGTTCTACATTCGCCGCGCCTGAGCATGCTAATGATTCCCATTGATTCTGGAGCCATTACGCACTGCCTTCGTCGTCTGCCGCGCGCACATCATAAAAACCGGAGTTGCACATCATGGTCAGCCGTATCCCTTCTTTGTTTAAAACCGCCCTGTTAAGCGCTGCATTGATCAGCGCCGGACACGTCACCGGAGCAAACGCCGACGACGGCATTGTGGTCTACAACGCCCAGCACGAAAGCCTGACCAAATCCTGGGTCGAGGGGTTCACCAGGCAAACCGGGATCAAGGTCACCGTGCGCAACGGCGACGACACCGAGATGGGCAACCAGATCGTCCAGGAAGGCAGCGCCTCACCCGCTGACGTGTTCCTGACCGAAAACTCCCCGGCCATGGTTCTGGTGGATAACGCCGGACTGCTCGCGCCACTAGCCCCCGCCACTCTCGAACAGGTCGGTTCTGCCTATCGTCCGGCCCAAGGTAAATGGCTGGGGATTGCTGCAAGGTCCACGGTATTTGTGTTCAACCCGAGCAAGCTCCCCGCAGCCGAGGTGCCTGCGTCACTGCTTGACCTCGCCGCTCCCGCCTGGAAAGGCCGCTGGGCCGCGTCGCCTGCAGGGGCCGACTTCCAGGCCATTGTCGCCGCCGTGCTCGAACTCAAGGGCGAAGCCGCCACCCTCGACTGGCTCAAGGGGATGAAAGCCAATGCCGCCATCTACCGTGGCAACAGTGCAGTGCTCAAGGCCGTCAATGCGGGCCAGGTCGACAGCGGCGTGATTTACCACTACTACAGCTTCGTCGATCAGGCCAAGACGGGCGAAAACAGCAAGGACACCACCCTGCATTACTTCAAGCACCAGGACCCGGGCGCCTTTGTCAGCATTTCCGGGGGCGGCGTACTGGCGTCCAGTAAGCACCCGGAGCAGGCCCAGGCGTTCCTCAAGTGGATCACCGGCAAGGACGGTCAAGCGGTTCTCAAAGAGGGCAATTCGTTCGAATACGCCGTGGGCCAGAACGCCCCGTCCAACCCGAAGCTGGTGCCGTTGACGCAACTTGATGCCCCCAAGGTCGATGCCTCTCGCCTGGACAGCAAGAAAGCCGTGGCCCTCATGACCCAGGCCGGACTCCTCTAATTGTTGCCTGAAACCCTGCCGGCGGGCCTTGGGCCCGCCCTTTGCGCATCACGCTCACGCCGCCGCTTGTTGAGCCGCTGCGGCACCTGGGTGACGGGGCTGGCGGTGCTGGTGTCGCTGCTGTCATTACTGCCGATTGCCTTTGTGATCGGCGTGTCCTGGCACGTCGGCTGGGAGCAGATCGAAGCGCTCGTGTTCAGACCACGGGTAGGCGAACTGCTGGTCAACACGGTATTGCTGGTGCTGATCACCCTTCCCTTGTGCGTGCTGCTGGGCACAGCCCTGGCCTGGCTGACCGAGCGCAGCAACCTGCCCGGGCGGCGCGCATGGTCATTGCTGGCCGTTGCACCCCTGGCAGTGCCTGCCTTTGTGCACAGCTACGCGTGGGTCAGCCTGGTGCCATCGATTCATGGATTACCGGCCGGGGTGCTGGTCTCGGTCATCGCCTACTTCCCTTTTCTCTACTTGCCGGTCGCCGCGACATTGCGTCGACTCGATCCCGCCATCGAAGACGTTGCCCAATCCCTGGGGCTCAAGCCCTGGACCGTGTTCTGGCGCGTAGTGGTGCCCCAATTGCGCCTGGCCATTTGCGGCGGCGCGTTGCTGGTGGGCCTGCATCTGCTGGCGGAATACGGCCTGTACGCGATGATCCGTTTCGATACCTTTACCACCGCGATCTTTGACCAGTTCAAATCCACCTTCAACGGACCGGGGGCCAATATGCTCGCGGCGGTTCTGGCGCTGTGCTGTCTGGCGATGCTCACCGCCGAGTCTGCCGCCAGGGGGCATGCCCGCTACGCCCGCGTGGGCTCGGGCAGCGCCCGCGAACAGCGGATCGTGCCCCTGGGCCGCCCCGCCACACTGCTTGCCCTGGGTCTGTGCAGCGCGACCTGCCTGCTGGCGCTGGGTGTCCCGTTGATGACCCTCGGCAAATGGCTGATCGCGGGAGGAAGGGAGGTATGGCACTGGAGCGATCTGCTCCCGGCACTGGAGCAGACCCTGTTTCTGGGGGTGGCGGGCGCCTTGCTGACCACCTGTGCGGCGGTGCCGATTGCCTGGCTGTCGATTCGCGCCCCCGGACGCCTGCAACGCCTGCTGGAAAGCTGTAACTACATCACCAGCTCATTGCCCGGCATTGTGGTCGCGCTGGCGCTGGTAACTGTGACCATCCACTTCGCCAGACCGATCTATCAGACCACCCTCACCGTGCTGCTCGCCTACCTGCTGATGTTTATCCCCCGGGCACTGGTGAGCCTGCGCGCAGGCATTGCTCAAGCCCCCGTTGAACTGGAGAACATGGCCCGCAGCCTCGGCCGCTCCCCGGCCCGGGCCTTGTGGCTGATCACCCTGCGTCTCGCCGCACCGGGAGCGGCCGCAGGCGCCGCGCTGGTGTTTCTGGCCATTACCAATGAGCTGACCGCCACCCTGCTTCTGGCGCCCAACGGCACTCGCACCCTGGCGACCGGTTTCTGGGCCATGACCAGTGAAATCGACTACGCGGCGGCAGCGCCCTATGCACTGATCATGATCCTGCTATCACTGCCGTTGACCGGGCTTCTTTACCATCAATCCAAACGCACGGCTGGCCGATGAACGCTCTCGAACTCAACGCGATCTGTAAAACCTTCGGCTCTCAGCGCGCCCTGGACAACATCACTCTGGCGGTGCCCTCCGGCAGCAGAACAGTCATTGTCGGGCCGTCCGGCTCAGGCAAGACCACCCTGCTGCGCATGATTGCCGGCTTTGAATCACCCGACTCCGGCAGCCTCTCGCTCAACGGCAAGGTCCTCCTGGACAGTACCCGGAACGTCCCTGCCCACCAGCGCCGGATCGGATATGTGCCACAGGATGGCGCCCTGTTCCCGCACATGAACGTGGCCGCCAATATTGGTTTTGGCCTGGCAACCAAGGGCCACGCCAGAGATGAACGCATCGCCGAACTGATGGACAGCGTGGCCCTGGACTCAAACATGGCCACGCGCTGGCCCCACGAATTGTCTGGCGGGCAGCAACAACGGGTGGCGCTGGCCCGTGCGCTGGCGCAACAGCCCAGCCTGATGCTGCTGGATGAACCGTTTTCAGCCCTGGACACCGGGTTGCGCACCGCCATGCGCAAAATGGTCGCACGCTTGCTGGCAGATGCAGGGGTTACAGCGATTCTGGTGACCCACGATCAGGGCGAAGCCCTGTCTTTTGCCGATCAGCTCGCGGTGATGCGCCAGGGTTGCCTGGTGCAGGCCGGCCAGCCGATGGCGCTGTACCTGCACCCCAGGGACGAGCAGACCGCACTGTTCCTCGGCGAAGCCGTGCTCATACCCGCCAGGATCGATAATGGCTGGGCCGAGTGCGACCTGGGCCGGATTGCTGTCAACCATCAGGGCCGCAGCAAAACGGCGCAGATCATGCTCAGGCCCGAACAACTGCAGGTCAGCCCGGCATCCCCGGATGGCACAGGCTGTAGAGGGGTGGTCACCGAGCGCGATTTTGGCGGCAATACCTGCACCCTGAGCGTCACATTGGTGGCAGGCACACTCGAGCCGGGCCGGTCGTTACCGGTGCATTGCCCGGGTTTGATGGCACCAGCCATTGGCAGCGCGGTGCAACTGACCACTGTGGGCCGGGCCCATGTTCTGAAAAGTTGAGCGCCCTCAGTCTCAGCTAAGTGTCGTGCCGTACCTTTTGTCCTGCGCCAATGACCGCGCATCACAGAGGTTACGCAAATGAATGCCACTGCAGCCCGATGGCTGAACAAGGTGCCCGAGGTGACGCTGTCATTCTGGGTGATCAAGATCATGTCCACGACCGTGGGCGAAACCGGCGCCGATTACCTGGCCGTTGACGCGGGCTTCGGCGCGGGCTGGACCAGTATCGGCATGGCCGCACTGCTGGCAATTGCGTTGTTCTGCCAACTGCGCACCAAGGCCTACACCCCGTGGATCTACTGGCTGACCGTGGTACTGGTGAGCATCGTCGGCACGCAAATCACCGACATCCTCACCGACAAGCTGGAGGTGAGTCTGTACACCAGCACGGCGATTTTTTCCGGGTTGCTGGCGATCAACTTCATGGCCTGGTACCGCACCGAACGCAGCCTGTCGATCCGCGAGATTGTCACGCCCAGGCGTGAGTTGTTCTATTGGACCACGGTGCTCTGCACATTCGCCCTCGGCACGGCGGCCGGTGATCTGGCAACCGAAGCCCTGGGCCTGGGTTTCACCCTCGGCGCGGTGATCTTCGCAGGCTTGATTGCCCTCACCCTGGTGGCCTGGCGCATGGGTGCCAACCCCGTACTGAGCTTCTGGATTGCCTACATCCTCACTCGACCATTTGGTGCTTCGCTGGGCGACTTGCTGACCCAGGCCAAAACCTATGGCGGCCTGGGCATGGGTGCCACCTGGACCAGCGCCCTGTTCCTGTGCGTGATTGTGCTGCTGGTGGCCGCCGCCCAGTTCAATGCGAACAACCGCAAAGCCGTTACGGCCTGAACCTTTAAATTTCCATCAAGGACATCACCATGCGCCACCCTCAAACCCTGATTCGTCGTATTGGCATCGTTTCCTCAATCCTGCTGCTGAGCATCACCGCCGGTTGCTCAAAACCTGCCGACAAACCGGCCGACCTGAGTGCCGCCACCTCCAGCACATACAGCACGACGGGCTCGAAGCTGGGCGACCTGTCACCTTTTCACAGCATCGCCGCTGACGTCAGCGCACGGGTCGCCAACAATGATCTGTCGGGGGCGAAAACCCGTATCAAGGACCTCGAAACCAGCTGGGACTCTGCCGAAGCGGGGATCAAACCCCGGGCTGCCAGCGACTGGCATGTGCTGGACAAGGCCATTGACCACGCACTGGATGCCCTGCGTGCCGACAGCCCGAGCACGGCCAAGTGCAAGGCGGCCATGGACAACTTGCTCAAGGCATTTGACTCGATGAAAGGCAATTCCTGAAGCGTCGGGCGGACAAGCCACGGCACAGGTGCTTCAATACAGGCGCGACGGTGAAAACCGGCGCGCCTGTTTTATTTTCCGGAGCGGCACATGCGCATATTGCTGGTCGAAGATGATCCCATGATTGGCGATGCTATCCAGGGCGCACTCACGGACGCCAGTTATGCAGCGGACTGGGTGAAAAACGGCCTCAAAGCCCTGAGTGCACTGGAAACCCAACGCTACGACATGGTGCTGCTGGATCTCGGCCTGCCCGGCAAGGATGGCTTTGAAGTCCTGGCCAGCATTCGTGCCCGCAACAACCCGGTGCCCTTGCTGATCCTCACTGCCCGGGACAGCCTCGACGACCGGCTGCGCGGCCTGGACGGCGGAGCCGACGACTACCTGCTCAAACCCTTCGACATGGCTGAACTGTTGGCGCGCATGCGTGCGGTCCTGCGGCGCAAGGATGGCAACGCCCTGCCCCTGCTCAGTAACGGTGTGGTGTCCCTGGATCCGGTCTCCAAACTGGCCACTACCGAGACTCAAGGCGGCGTCGCCCTTTCCAGCCGCGAATTCGCCCTGCTGCAGGCGTTGCTGATGCGTCCGGGAGCGATTCTGTCGCGCAGTGAACTTGAAGATCGTCTGTATGGCTGGGGCAACGAAGTCGAAAGTAATGCCATCGAGTTCCTGATTCACTCCGTGCGCCGAAAATTGGGCAGCCACATCATCAAGAACGTCAGGGGAATGGGATGGATGGTTTCAAAAAACGCTTGAGGGAGTCGGTTCAACTCAGGCTATCGGCGGCACTGTCACTGACCATTGTGCTGGTGGCCGTGATCGCCAGCGTGTTTGCCTTTTTCTCGGCCCTGGACGAAGCCCACGAGTTGCAGGACGAAAACCTGCATCAGATCGCCCTTCTGTTCGATCGCCAGCAAATGACCCTGCACTACCCTCAGGGCCTGGGCCCTGCGGGGGATGACGAAGAGTCCCGGGTGATCATTCAATACCTGGTCGATGGTAAAAAAGCCCCGGGCAATACCGACGACGCTCTGCCGTTGCCATTGCCCACCACCCTGGCCGATGGCCTGTCCACGGTAGACGTGGGCGGCGAAGCCTTTCGCGTGCTGGTCAGGACCACCGCCAACGGCGAGCGCATTGCCGTCGCCCAGGAGGTCGATGCCCGCAACAAGGACGCCCGCGAAAGTGCCTGGCGCAGTGTGTTGCCCTTCCTGTTTTTGTTTCCTGTGCTGCTCCTGGTGGTCAGTGACCTGGTGCGCAAGCTGTTTCGGCCCATCGCGACCCTCGCCGCACAAATCGACCAGCGTGCCGAGCAAGCATTGCATCCCATTGACGAGCAGCATCTACCCACTGAAATCCGCCCGTTTGTGGTGGCCATCAATCGCCTGCTCGCCCGCGTGGAGCAGTCCATGGACAGCCAGCGGCGCTTTGTCGCCGACGCCGCCCACGAACTGCGCTCGCCCATGACCGCTCTGTCACTGCAGGCCGAACGACTGGCCGCGACCCAGATGCCGGAGCAGGCCCGCGAACGCCTGGAACCCTTGTCCCGAGGGATTGAGCGCAGCCGGCAACTGATCGACCAGTTGCTGAGCCTGGCCGCCGCACAATTTACCGCTGAACGCCCAAGCACCCGGGTTTCAGTGCATGACGTGTTTCGCCGGGTGCTGGAAGACTTATTGCCCCTGGCGCAGCGCAAGCAACTCGATATCGGGGTGGAAGGCGACGAAGATGTGCAGCTCATGATCAATGACATGGACCTGTTTACCCTGGTCAAAAACCTCACGGACAACGCCATTCGCTACACCCCGCCAGGGGGCAGGGTCGATCTTGGCGTGGAGCTGATCCACGGCAGCGTACGCCTGTATGTCAAGGACACCGGGCCGGGCATTGCCCTCGACGAACAGGCCCGCATCTTCGATCCGTTTTATCGCAGCCTGGGCTCCGGCGAAACGGGCTCGGGACTGGGGCTTTCGATCGTCAAGGCCATCGCCGGGCGTATCGGCGCCAGGGTTGAACTCACGTTTTCGGATAAGCTCAACCACAGCGGCTTATGGGTTTCGGTCTGGCTGAAAACCGACATGCACTGACCCACAACCAGCGTTTCTGACCCTTCAGGTAAATTTATGGGCACTTCGTTCTATTCAAGCTGGACATTCTGGGCGCTGCTGTCGGCCGTGTTCGCTGCCATGACGGCCATTTTCGGGAAGATCGGCATCACCGGGATCAACTCCGACTTCGCCACGTTGCTGCGTACCGTGGTGGTGTTGGTCAGCCTGGCGTTGATCCTGTATGCGACCGGCCAATATCAGTCCCTGGGCTCGATATCGGCCCGCAGCTATGTATTTTTGGTGTTGTCGGGGCTTGCCACGGGCGCGTCGTGGATTTGCTACTACCGCGCCCTGCAACTGGGCCAGGCCTCATTGGTTGCCCCCGTGGACAAGCTCAGCGTGGTGATTGTTGCCGTGCTGGGGGTGACGCTGCTGGGTGAAAAGCTCGATATCCGCCAATGGGCAGGGATCAGCCTGATCACGGTGGGCGTGGTGCTGCTGGCGTGGCGCCGCTAACCTGCCGCTACGCCACCCCGCAAGACAGATCGCTGCGCTCCTCTTCGCAGCCTTGGTGGCTCGGTAGCGACTGCAATGGGCAGAGCCTCACCGGATTTCACTGTCCCAGATCACGGCGATATTGCCTTTGTAGGTGCTGCCCGAATGGGCATTGATCATATTGGCAACCTCCTCGCGCTCAACCTCAAAATGCAAGGCCGCGCGGCCATTGTCTACGTAGCGGCTGGGCGAGAACTGCTCCGCAATCGTGCTCAGCAGTCGGCGGTTGACCGCCTGGCCCGCCGCATCGTTCAAGCCAGCGGGCAAGGTCACTCGCGTCTCCACCGCAACGATATTGCCCGCAGGATTTTTGATTCCGCATTGCATGGCCACGGGGTATTCGCATTGCAGTTCAATGCTGAACGGGGTGGAAGACCAAATACTGAAGGGCTGATTAGCCTTGAGTGCTTCAGGCCGACGCCCGTTGTCCAACCATTGCTGCCAACCGCCTGCCGGGTTGAGAACGACACGATCGTAGCCCGCCGGATACTGGAATTTCAGGGTGTGCTGGACTTCAAGGGTGAGATTGAAAGTGACGCTGGTTTCGGAGGTGGACAGGTTGTCGCCAAAGTCGAAGTCACCGCCCGGGCCAACCGCGTAAGTGATCGAGCCTCGGTAAATGCCCGTCCCCATACTCAGCGGGTCAGGGGCGGTCATCAGATAAGCAACGCTTGCATTGCGCAGTCTCAGCCAATCGATCTCATACGTAGGTGACTTTGCACAAGGTGCTTGCACCGGTGTAAACCAGAAAAAGTTAGCGTCCGCCCAGGAAGACCCCAACGCTACTGCTCGTATGCATGGAGACGCCGTACTTCCCCCCCATCCCCCGCCGCTCCAAAGTAAATTGTGAGCGTTAGCCGATACTGTGGGCATCACGGGCACATCAGCAAGGATCAGATGAAGATCTCGGGTCCGTATCGTCCCGCTAAAGGCCGTAATGGAAAACTCCACATCAACACTTTCACCTGTGTCGTTTGTAACTCGAATGTTTCTGACACCAGCCGGAACCTTGATCATTGCTCCAGCCCTGATGTCAGTATGGTTAGCCAAAATCGGAAACTGGGTCAGGGGCTCAAATCCAAGAGAAATACTAAATAGATTTCTCGGATTGCAGATATTGGGATACTCATTGCACAGTCCCGTATTAGGTGTCGTATTTTTAAACTTGTTGACGGTTGGATTGACCGGATCGGGGGCAAAAACAGCGAAAATCTCGACCACCCGGGCATTGGCTTGTAGCGCTAACAGCCCGGTCACAAGTGCCAGACAACCCCTGAATAAAAAATGCGCAAGCACTTGCCCATTCGATGGGGCTTTTGGGGAAACATTCATTGAAAGTTTTACACCTTGTCTATCATGGGATCTTCAATCAGCTTGATCCCACTACTTCACTCGAAGTTAGCTGGCGCTGATAAAAATTACAGTTTTAAAACCGCCATGCTGTTGCCCTGCATCCTCGAGAGTGTGCTCATTTGACTATGCGTCTGCAGGCGCGTTTTGCGGTCGATGATCCGCACTTCGGCAGTCACTGGCGGGAAAAATGACCAGGGCGTTTTATAGAGACAAACTATTCCCGCATCCATAGTTTTAAGCTGATGTCGCCGTAAGAATTCACTTACAGGAATTCCACGAAATTACGTTGGGCGTGGCGCCGATAAGCCTGACACGACACTTTCAGACAGATCCGCGGCCGAGGGAGTGACATTTCCTACAGGCCGATTCTAGTATGGCCGCGCATCACTCCCCGCCCCATAAAAAAAAACGTATGGAAACTCTGAAAATGCCCTTCACCCGTACCCTTCTTGCCCTCTCTTTGGGCATGGCTTTACTGCAAAACCCGGCCTTTGCTGCGCCGCCCCTGTCGATGGTCGACGGCGTTGCCCAGGTCAACACACAGGACAGCAATGCCTGGGTCGAGATCAACAAAGCCGCGTTCGAAAACAACATTCGCGTGCTGCAAACCACCCTCGCCGGCAAGTCGAAAATCTGCGCCGTGCTCAAGGCTGATGCCTACGGTCACGGGATCGGCCTGCTGATGCCATCGATCATCGCCATGGGTGTGCCGTGCGTGGGCGTCGCGAGCAATGAAGAAGCACGCGTCGTGCGTGAAAGCGGCTTCAAGGGCCAACTGATTCGCGTACGCACGGCGGCATTGAGCGAGCTGGAAGCGGCATTGCCGTACAACATGGAAGAATTGGTGGGCAACCTCGATTTCGCCGTCAAGGCCAGTCTGATCGCCGAACAGCACGGTCGTCCGCTGGTGGTTCACCTGGGGCTGAACTCCAGTGGCATGAGCCGCAACGGCGTGGAAATGACCACGGCTGAAGGCCGCCGCGATGCGGTCGCCATCACCAAAGTACCGAACCTAGAAGTGCGGGCGATCATGACCCACTTCGCGGTCGAAGATGCCGATGACGTGCGCGCCGGTCTCAAGGCGTTCAACCAGCAGGCGCAATGGTTGATCGACACGGCCCAGCTTGATCGCAGCAAGATCACCCTGCACGCAGCCAACTCGTTCGCCACCCTTGAAGTGCCCGAGTCGCACCTGGACATGGTCCGCCCTGGCGGCGCGCTGTTCGGTGACACCGTGCCATCCCACACCGACTACAAGCGCGTGATGCAGTTCAAATCCCACGTTGCTTCGGTCAACAGCTACCCCAAGGGCAACACCGTCGGTTACGACCGCACCTACACCCTGGGCCGCGACTCGAAACTGGCCAACATCACCGTGGGTTACTCTGACGGCTACCGTCGCGCCTTCACCAACAAAGGCATCGTGCTGATCAACGGGCACCGTGTGCCAGTGGTGGGCAAGGTCTCGATGAACACCCTGATGGTCGACGTCACCGACGCGCCGGATGTGAAGAGTGGCGATGAAGTGGTGCTGTTCGGGCATCAAGGCAAAGCCGAAATCACCCAGGCAGAAGTTGAAGACATCAACGGTGCACTGCTGGCGGACCTGTACACGGTGTGGGGCAACTCCAACCCCAAGATCCTGACCGACAAGTAAGCCGCCTGTAATCGCCTGTAGTCGCTGACGAGTAGAACGAGGCTGCGTCCAGTTTGGTGCGCCACTGCAACGAAGCCGTTGTAAAACCCGCCACCTGGATTCACGATCGCAAACCTCGTCACTCGACACACCCAGCAACATTCCCGAGCACACGCTAATGAGAAGCGCTATCATTGCCATCCTTGTCAGTGTCTGCTCTGGAATTGCAATCGATGCTCACGCCCCCTTCTTCCACACGCTGTGCCCTGGGTGAACTCTACGTTCAGCACCACGGCTGGGTGGTGCAATTGCTGCGCCGCAAACTGGGCAATCAGGAGCAGGCGCTGGATCTGGCTCAGGACACCTTTTTGCGGATGCTGCGCACTGACACGCCACCGGTGTTACGTGAGCCCCGTGCGTACCTGACCACCATTGCCAGCCGCCTGTGCGGCCAGTATTTTCGCCGCCAGGCACTGGAGCGGGCGTACATGGAGTCGCTGGCAGCCCTTGAGCCAGAGCATGTGCCCTCCCCTGAGTCACGACTGCTGGTGCTCGAAGCCCTGGACGCTGTCGGCCAGGTCCTCGATGGCCTGGGCACCCGGGTGCGGGAAATCTTCTTGCTGTCGCAGCTGGACGGCCTGACCTACCCGCAAATTGCCACGCACATGGGCCTGACAGTCAACGTCGTGCAAAAAGCCATGCTCAAGGCTTATCGTCACTGTTACAGCGCGGTCTACGCCGGGTGAACCGGTTTGAACCCTGCAATGCCCAGCGCCTGGACCATGATGTGGTCGAGCAGGCCCTGCAGTGGATGGTTATCGTGCAATCGGGCGTCAGCACCGAAGCCGAACGTCAGGCCTGCCAGCACTGGCGCACGCAATCTGCGCAGCATGAGATGGCCTGGCAACGGTTGACCGGGCTGAACGCTGATTTTCGCGACAGTACCCGCATGCTCCCCGCCGCAGGAGCGCGTACGTTGTTGCGCTCACGCCATGCCACATCGCGACGCACACTGCTCAAGGGGTTTGCCGGTCTAGGGGTGGCGCTGGCCACGGGCTTCAGCGTGCGTGAACGGATACTGCTGCCGGAACTGTTCAGCGACTACCGCACCGCCACCGGTGAGCGCCGGCAATTCTCCCTGGCCCGGCAGGTCGAGATGACGCTGGACACCCACACCGCCCTCGATGCCCGAACCACGGGTACCGGTACCGACCTGACGCTGAACCTGGGCCGCGTACTGATCACTGGGGCCAACGTCTGCCTGAGCACGGTCCATGGCCGGGTGCTGCCAGCGGCCCGCTCACGCCTGGTCATCAGCCAGAACCTGCCCGGGATCGACGGCACCCGGGTGCAGGTACTGACCGGCAGTGCTTCGATCGAGCTGGCACGGGGTGACCGTTTCAACCTTGGCGCCGGTCAACAATTGACGTTCGACCGCCATGGCGCCGGACCTTGCAGCCAGGTGTCGGCCGGTGCCGATGCCTGGGTCAATGGCCTGTTGATCGCCGAGCGCATGCCACTGTCCCAGGTCATTGCCCAGCTCAACCGCTATCGACCTGGCGTGGTGCGCTGCGACCCCGCGGTGGCCGCCTTGCAGGTGTCGGGGTCGTTCTCCATCGACCGTCCAGACGCCAGCCTCGACCTGCTCACCCACGTGCTGCCGATCCGTGTGCAACGTGTTTTCGGCTACTGGGCCAACGTCGTCCCTGCCTGAAGATTTTTTATTTTCAGCACAGGCGGCAGTTTTTCCCATCTGGTGCATCAAGTTCAGGGAAGACGCTGATTAACAGCGCAATGCCTACCCTTCTCACACATGGACAGTTTTTTATGCACAGCCGACTTACCCCCCTTGCCGGTGCATTGCGCACCCTTGTATTTGGTTTATCCATTGCCACGGCCAGCCACGGGGCATTCGCAGCACCGGGCAGCGAGCACGCCTACCGTATCGCACCGGGCAGTCTGGACTCGGTGCTGGGCAGCTTTGGCCAACAAGCCGGCGTGATGATCACCGTTGATTCGACGCTGACCACCGGCATCCACAGCGACGGCCTGAGCGGCAGCTTTGACGTCGGTGAAGGCTTGCAGCGACTCCTTGAGCCTCTGGGCCTGCAAGCGGTCCGAGAAGGCGACGGTTACCGCGTTATTGCACGGGGGCCCCAGAACAACGGCCAACTGGAGTTGCAGGCTACCCAGGTCACGTCCAACCAGTTGGGCACCATCACCGAAGGCAGCGGCTCCTACACCCCCGGCACCATCGCAACGGCCACCCGCATGGTGCTGACGCCGCGGGAAACGCCGCAGTCGATCACGGTGATCACCCGTCAGCACATGGATGATTTTGGCCTCAACTCCATCGACGAAGTGATGCGCCACACCCCGGGCATCACGGTGTCGACCTTTGACAGCGAGCGCACCAACTACTATGCCCGCGGCTTCTCGGTGGAGAACTTCCAGTACGACGGCATTCCCACCCTGCGCAACTCGGCCTATTCCTCGGGGCAAACCCTGAGCGACATGGCCATCTATGACCGGGTGGAAATCCTCAAGGGTGCAACCGGCCTGCTGACTGGCGCAGGCGCGCCGGGTGCGACGATCAACCTGATCCGCAAGAAACCGACCCGCGAATTCAAAGCCAGCATCGAGGCAGGGGCTGGCAGCTGGGAGAACTACCGCACCCAAGTCGACGTCAGCGGCCCGCTCACCGACAGCGGCAACCTGCGTGGCCGGGCCGTGGCTGCCTATCAGGACAAGAACTCGTTCATGGAGCGTTACGAGCGCAAGACCGGCGTCTATTTCGGCACTCTGGAAGCCGATCTGAGCGATGACACCCTGCTGACCGTGGGCTTCGATTATCAGAACAACGACCCCCATGCTTCGGGCTGGTCAGGCAGTCGCCCGTTATTCGACCGCACTGGCGAACGCATCGACGTGAAGCGCTCGTACAACAACGGCGCCAACTGGAGCCGCTGGGAGCAGACCACCCAGAGCGTGTTCGCCACCCTGGAGCACAGCTTCGCCAACGCCTGGGTCGGCAAGGCGCAGCTGACCCATCAGGTCAACAGCTACGATGCCCCGCTGGGTTCGGTCATGAGCGGGCCATTCCCTGCCACCGGCCTGTCATCGATCTATGCCAACAAATTTACCGGCAACACCCGCACCGACGCCGCCGACGCCTACTTCAGCGGCCCCTTCAGCCTGGCCGGCCGCGAACATGAACTGGTCATCGGAGCGTCGGCCTCCACCGCCCACTGGCAAGGCAAGGACTACGGCAACCCGACCTTCCTCAGTGCCAACGTGATTGATTTCTGGAACTTCGATGGCAAGACCACGGAACCGAACTGGGGCGCACCCACCCAATATAACGACACCACCACGCGACAAACCGCAGGCTACATCAGCGCCCGTTTCAACCTGACCGATGAGCTGAATCTGTTGCTCGGTACACGGGTCGCCAATTACTGGCTGACCGGCGATTACGACATCACCGAAACTGGCCGGCTGGTGCCCTATGTGGGCGCCACTTACGACCTGAACGACCATTTCACGGCGTATGCCAGCTACACCGACATCTTCATGCCGCAGACCTACAACCGTGATCGCAAGAACAAGGTACTCGAGCCGGATGAAGGCAAAAACTACGAAGTGGGGATCAAGGGTGAATTCTATGGTGGCAGGCTGAACACCAGCCTGGCCTATTTCGAGGTACATGAAAGCAACCGTGCCGAGCCGGATGCTGAATACAACGCAAATCCGACCAACCCGTCGATTCTCTATGCATCAATCGGCACCAAGGCCAAAGCCAAGGGTTTTGAAGCCGAAATGTCCGGTGAACTGGCGCCTGGCTGGCAAGCGCAGGCCGGTTTTACGCACAAGGTCATCCGTGACAGCGAAGACAAAAAAATCTCCACCTGGGAGCCCGAGGACCAGTTGAGCGTGTACACCACCTACAGGTTCAAGGGGCCGCTGGACCGCTTGACCATCGGCGGCGGTGCGCGTTGGCAGAATCGCAGCTGGCAGAACATCTACAACCGCGCCAGGGACCAATACCAGGACTTTAGCCAGGATGCCTACTGGCTGGTTGATGCGATGGTCCGCTATCAAGTCAACGAGCACCTCTCCACCACACTCAACGTCAACAACCTGTTCGACAAGGAGTACTACACCAACATCGGCTTCTATAACACCGCGTATTACGGCGACCCGCGCAATGTGATGCTCAATACCCGCTGGGATTTCTAGGGCGGAATGGGCACTGCTCGTCAGCGGCTTGTATGTGGGCGTTAAAACGTTTCGGGCAAGGTGCTGTTATGGGGGGGCGCGGCTCAATCTGTAGTCGCTGACGAGGAACGAAGGCTGCGTTCGGCGGCGAAGCCGTCGTAAACCCGGATGTTGCGGTGAATCAGGAAAAACCGGGGGGCAGTTTTTGCGGTCGGTGCGTCGCAGTGGCGCACCAAACCTGCGATCGAAAACGGTAAACCGCGCGGGCGCACAAATGCGAATCATAAAGATTGGTAAATAGAATTGATTATCATTAGTACAAATGTAAAACTTTGTAACCAATTCTCGTTTACGCAGTTCCCGTCCGGAGTATTCGCAGATCATGCGCCCACTGTTCACCCTGCCCGCGTCAGCCCTCACGCTGCTCGCCTTGAGTATTTGCAATACTGCACTGGCCGATGAAAACACCCTGAATCTGCCGTCCACCAGCATAACCTCAACGGCAGACAGCGATGAGGCCCCACAGGGCTATCAGGCCAAGCCGAGTGCCACGACGACACGCTTGAACCTCACCGCCGGGCAAACGCCCCAGGGCATTACCAGTATCAAGCGTGAGCAACTGGATGACTTTCAGCTCAACAGCATTCGCGATGTGCTGGAGAGCACTCCGGGGGTGAACGTGCAGAAGGTCGAGACCGACCGCACGTACTTCACCGCCCGCGGTTTTGATATCACCAATTTCCAGTACGACGGTATGGGCATGGGGCTTACCGGCGGCGTTCTGGTGGGCGATATCGACACCGCACCCTACGAGCAAGTAGACGTTTTGCACGGTGCCAACGGCCTGATGACGGGCGCCGGCAACCCTTCTGCCACGGTCAATTTCATTCGCAAGCGCCCCACGTATGAGCCGCAGGCCAAAGTCAGCGTCAGCGCCGGCTCCTGGGACAAGCGCCGGGTCGACCTGGATGTTTCCGGGCCGCTGACCGACTCGGGCAATGTGCGCGGGCGTGTGATCTATGCCAACGAAGTGGGCAATTCCTATCTGGACCGCTATTCCCGGGAAAAGAATATTTTCAGTGGCATGCTGGCGTTCGACCTGACCGACGACGATACCCTGACCGTCGGTTACGAAGACCAGAAAAGCGACGCCAACGGTGCCAGCTGGGGCGCGTTGCCACTCACCGACAGCAACGGCAATGCGGTGCACTACAGCAGCACCTCCTCCAACATTGCCCAACCCTGGGTGTACTGGGACGTACGCACCACCCGGGCCTTTGCCGAGTGGCAGCACCGCTTTGTCAATGACTGGAAATCAACGCTGACCCTGACGGCCATGGAGCACCGCGAAGACACCGACATGTTCTACATTTATGGCGACAATGGCTCGACCACTGGCTACACGGGCCTGGCGTCCAAATACAAGGGCAAGACCCGCGAGCTGGATGGCGACCTGTCGTTCAGCGGCCCTTTCAGCCTGGGTGGCCGCGAGCACCAACTGACCTTCGGCGCCAACGTGGCACGCTCGCGCACCCAGGAGGCGTCGCTGTACGGCAGCGCGTCGTACTACACCCCGGTGTCGCTGGAAGATGCCCTCAACGGCGCCCTCCCCAAGCCCACCTACAACATCGCCAATGCCGACGGAACCTCCAACTACACGGACCGCCAGAAAAGCCTCTACGCCGGCGCCCGCTTCAGCCTGACCGACGACCTGCACCTGATCACCGGGGCACGCATGCTCAGTGCCGACAGCGACGGCGAAAACTACGGCTCGGGCCGCAACGTGAGGATTCATGGCAAGGTCACGCCATACGCAGGCCTGGTCTACGACCTCACGCCGCAGTATTCGCTGTATGCCAGCTACACCAGGATCTTCAATCCGCAGTACTACCTCAACACCCAGGGCCAGGTACTGGAACCCTTGGAAGGTAAAAGCTACGAAGCTGGAATCAAGGGGCATTTGCTGGACAAGCGACTGGACGTTTCGGCTGCGGTGTTCCACACCAAACAGGACAACGTCGCCACTTATGCTGGCTTTGACTCTGCGCTGGGCGGTTACCTGTATGACGGCATGTCGTACAAAAGCAGCGGCCTGGAGCTTGAAGCTTCGGGGGAACTGGCCCCGGGTCTGCAAATCAGCGGTGGCTATACCTATGTCTACATCACCGATGCCGACAACCAGCGCGGACGAAAATTTATCCCGCGCAATGCCCTGACCTCCTCCATGACCTACAGATTGCCGATGGCGCCGAAGGTCAAGGTGGGCGGCAGCCTCAAATGGCAGAGCAAAATCGAGAACGACGCCGCCCCTGCCGCCAACCAGGCCGCTTATGCGCTGGTGGGCTTGATGACCAGCTACGACATTGATCCGCACTGGAGCACCCAGCTCAACCTGGACAACCTGACCAACGAGAAATACCTGCAAAGCGTTCGTTACGGCCAGAGCAACTATGGCGCACCGCGAAACGTCACGGCATCGGTCAGCTGGAAGTTCTAAACCTGCACAAAACTGTGTTTGTTTTGTGGGAGCGGGCTTGCTCGCGATGGCATCAACCCAACTTGCCTGCCAGACCGCAGCGTCTGTATCGCAGGCAAGCCAGCTCCCACAGGCTGCGTGTCGCTCCCACAATCAGGTCACTACACCACCTATTGTGGGAGCGGGCTTGCTCGCGATGGCATCAACCCAGCCTGCCTGCCAGACCGCAGCGTCTGCATCGCAGGCAAGCCAGCTCCCACAGGTTACGTGTCGCTTCCACAATCAGGTCACTACACCACCTAGTGTGGGAGCGGGCTTGCTCGCGATGGTATCAACCCACCCTGCCTGCCAGACCGCAGCGTCTGTATCGCAGGCAAGCCAGCTCCCACAGGTTGTGTGTCGCTCACACAATCAGGTCACTACAGCACCTATTGTGGGAGCGGGCTTGCTCGCGATGGCATTAACCCAGCCTGCCTGCCAGGCCGCAGCGTCTGTATCGCAGGCAAGCCAGCTCACCAGAAGGACTAAGCTGATGTAAGCGATGACCATCCACGTCACGGAGGTGAGCATGATGTTACTAAGGTGTGCCCTGATTACAGTCTGTCTGAGCCTCACATTCACGGCACTGGCAGCCCCTGCTGCCGACACCCCCACCCTCAAAACCCACAAGGCCTTGCTCATCGGCGTGGATGGCATGCAGTACGAAAAGCTGCAACAGGCCATTCAACAGGGTAAGGCGCCCACCATTGCCCGCTTGCACCTGTACAAAAGCTACACCGGCGGGGTACTGGGGACCTCCACCCAGCAGCCCACGGTCAGTGGCCCGGGCTGGACAACCATCCTTACCGGCAGTTGGGTTGACCGCCATCAGGTCAACGCCAATGACGAGGCCCTGCGCAATCAGGCGCCCAGCCTGTTCAAACAGCTCAAGCTGGCCTTCCCTGACCGCAAGACGGCCAGCATCGTGAGCTGGAACGTGATCCACGAAAACTTTGCTGAGGATATTGCCCAGGGCTACATCGACCTGGCCTTCAAGTGCTCGGGGGTTGATCCGTGCGTGGTAGACAACGTCAGTCATGAACTGGAAAACGGCCAGCCCGATCTGCTGTTCGCCCACTTCGATGAACCCGATATCACCGGCCACCGACTCGGCTTCACACCCGAGTATCAACAGGCGATTCAGACCGTAGATGCCCAGGTCGGGCAGATACTCCTGGCCCTGCAACACCGTGAAAAAGCCCATCCCGAAGAAGACTGGCTGGTGATCGTGTTGCCCGATCACGGCAGGCATTTGCCTGAAGGCAAGGACCACGGCGAGCAAACCCTGAGCGAAAAAACCACCTTTATCGCCATGAACAAGAAAGGCAACGCACAACTGACGGCCCCCATCGGCAAACCCCTGAACCCCGATTTCAAGGGCCTGTACGGTTTTGCCAGCCAGGCGGACATCACCCCCACCGTGCTGGCCTGGCTTGGCGTCAAACCGGACCTGAGCCGTTACACAATGGATGGCCTGCCCCTGATCGGGCCCGTGGGTGTCAGACAGCTCACTGCGCAGCAACAACCTGATAGCGCCCAAGTCAACCTGTCCTGGCGCACACAAACCCCGACTGGCAAGCCCGTTGAGATTTACCGCGACGGCCAGCCCATCGCCCGGCTTACCGACCATGAACATTCCTATGTCGATAACGCTATCCAGGCATTGAAGGGGCCCATCAACTACACGCTGGTGTTTAACGGGGTACCGGTATCGCGCCTTGTAACCCTGCAAGAGCAGAAGTCGACGCCATGAAAAAGGCGCTGCCCGATCACTCGGGCAGCGCCTTTTTCAAGACCACTGCTGTTCACTTAAGCGATTTGCGCCTCTGTGGGAGCGGGCTTGCTCGCGATGGCATCAACCCAACCTGCCTGCCTGCCAGACCGCAGCGTCTGCATCGCAGGCAAGCCAGCTCCCACAGGTTGTGTGTCGCTCACACAATCAGGTCACTGCACCACCTAGTGTGGGAGCGGGCTTGCTCGCGATGGACTCCAGAACACCGTATTTACTCAGCCAATACGCGTCTTCGTTAACGACCATCGCGAGCAAGCCCGCTCCCACACTTGAAAGTGAACAGCATTACGCCAGGCTTTTGCTCACCACTTCAAACACGTCGCTGGACAGCTCGCCCGAATTGCGGATGCGTTCCAGTTCCGCTTTCATCAGCGCCTGACGGGCGCCGTCGTATTTGCGCCAGCGGGTCAACGGCGCCAGTTGCCGCGATGCAATCTGCGGATTGAAGCCGTTGAGCTGGATCACCAGGTCCGCCAGGAAGCGATAGCCCGAGCCATCCGCGGCATGGAAGTTGATCAGGTTCTGTCCGGCAAACGCACCCACCAGAGCCCGCACTTTGTTCGGGTTCTTGAGGTTGAATGCCGGGTGCTCCATCAACTCGCGCACACGCTGCAGGCCACCCGGCAGGGTGCTGCCGGCCTGCACGCTGAACCACTGATCCATGACCAGTGGATTGTCCTTGAAGTGCTCGGCAAAACTGGCCAGCGCTGCGGCTTTTTCAGCCTCGTATGGCGAGTTGACCAGTACCGCCAGCGCCGTCAGGCGCTCGGTCATGTTGTCGCTGTGCTCGAACTGCTCCAGGGCCGCCGCCAGCACCTCTGGCTTGCCGGCAAGCATCAGGTACGACAGCGCGATGTTTTGCAGAGCACGACGGGCGAAGTGTTCGGCTTCAGCCACGTATGGCGTGACTTTCGACACTTCACGGTTAGCCTGGTAGCGGGCCCACAAACCGTCGAACAGGCTGTCGGCCAGTTGCTTGCGAGCGAACTCACGAGCGATGTGGATCGCTTCAACGTCCGCCACGTCGCTGATTTCAGTCAGGTAGGCTTCGCCCGGCAACGACAGCATTTCAGCGACCATGGCCTGATCCAGCGCCTGATTGCCCAGCACACTGCGCAAGGCTTCTACCAGACGCGAATCCATCACCAGTGCTTCACCGCGCTGATGTTGCCCAATCAATTCCTGCAGCACGTGCACCGACAGTTGCTGGCCTGCATCCCAGCGGTTGAAGCCGTCGGTATCGTGCTGCATCAGGAACATCATTTGGTCGCGGCTGTAGGCAAAACTCAGTTTCACCGGTGCCGAGAAACCGCGCAGCAACGACGGCAACGGCTTTTCGTTGATACCGACAAACGTGAACGTCTGCTCGGCCTCAGTCACCGACAGTACGCGGCTGGTGCCCACGGCAGTCGCTTCGCCCGCCAGTTGCAGGGCAATTTCAGTGCCCTGGGCGTTCAACAGGCCCAGCTCGACCGGAATCACGAACGGCAGTTTTTCGACCTTGTCCGGGGTGGCCGGGCAGCTTTGGGCAAAGGTCAGGCTGTAGGTTTTCTGCGCGGCATCGTAGTGCTCGCTGACGGCAAGACGCGGAGTGCCTGCCTGGCTGTACCAGCGTGTGAACTGGCTCAGGTCGGCGCCGTTGGCATCTTCCATGGCCTTGATGAAATCATCGCAAGTCACGGCCTGGCCGTCATGGCGCTCGAAGTACAGATCGCTGCCTTTGCGAAATCCCTCGGCCCCCAGCAAGGTGTGGATCATACGCACCACTTCAGAACCCTTTTCGTAAACGGTCAGGGTGTAGAAGTTGGAGATTTCGATAAAGCTGTCAGGGCGCACCGCGTGAGCCATTGGGCCCGCGTCTTCAGCGAACTGGTGGGTACGCAGATAGGCCACGTCCTGAATGCGCTTGACCGTGCGCGAGTTCATGTCCGCCGAGAACTGCGAATCACGGAACACCGTGAAGCCTTCCTTGAGCGACAGCTGGAACCAGTCGCGACAGGTCACGCGGTTGCCCGACCAGTTGTGGAAGTACTCGTGGGCCACGATGGCCTCGACCCGCTGGTGAGCGGCATCGGTCGCGGTCTCGGCGCGGGCCAGTACGGCGCTGGAGTTGAAGATGTTGAGGCCCTTGTTCTCCATCGCGCCCATGTTGAAGTCGTTCACGGCGACGATCATGAAGATATCCAGATCGTATTCACGACCGTAGGTTTCTTCATCCCAGGCCATGGACTTTTTCAGGCTGACCATGGCGTGCTGGCATTTGTCGATGTTTTCCGGCTCGACATAAATGCGCAGTGCAACCACGCGGTTGCTCATGGTGGTGAAGCTGTCTTCAACGCACCACAGGTCCCCGGCTACCAGCGCAAACAGGTAGGCCGGTTTCATGAACGGGTCTTCCCAGGTTGCCCAGTGCCGACCGTCTTCGTCGGGACCGCTGGCAATCGGGTTGCCGTTGGACAACAGGATCGGATAGCGGTGCTGCTCGGCCACCACGGTGGTGGTGAACTTGCTCATCACATCGGGACGATCGAGGTAATAGGTGATCTTGCGAAAGCCTTCGGCTTCGCACTGGGTGCAGAACATCCCGCCGGACTTGTACAGGCCTTCCAGCGCAGTGTTGGACTCGGGGTGGATCTTGACGCTGGTGTCGACCACAAACTGCTCGGCGGTCGGGTGCAGGATCAGATGGCTGTCGCCCAACTGATAGTCATCATCCGCCAGTTCGATGTCGTCGAGGCTGACCGACAGCAGCTCAAGCTGCTGACCGTCCAGCACGAGCGCCGGCAACCCCGCGCCACGTGCCGGGTTGCGACGCATCACCAGTTGCGCATGGACCAGCGTGTGGTCCTCGAACAACTCGAAGGTCAGGTGCGTCTCGTCGATCAGGTACTCGGGCGCCTGGTAGTCCTTCAGGTAGATCATTTGCGGTTGTTCGGTGCGCATGCTGGAGTCCTTTTACTGATGCACGGCCAGTTGATAGGCCGTGTATTTGCGAATATTGATCACGCCTGTGTCAAAGATCAGGTACTGGCCCTTGATCCCCATCAGCGTGCCTTCCACGATCGGATCCTTGTCCAGATTGAAGCTGACGATCTTGCTCGGGTACTGCTCGACCGGGTAGCGAATCTCAATCGGCTCCACGTTTGACAAGGGTTGGACCGCTTGCAGGCCAAAACGCTCCTGCAGGGTTTTCATGCCTTCGGCACAGCTCTCGAACAATTGCTCACGCACGGCACTCAGGTCAACAGGCTCGGCATCGCCCTTGAGCAGTGCACGCCAGTTGGTTCGGTCGCCCACTTGCGAGCGGAACAGGTCTTCGACAAAGCCCGATTGCTGACGGGTTGCAACCCGCACGATCGGCAGCGCCTGGCTGGCACCCTGGTCGAGCCAGCGTGTCGGCAACTGGGTGGCACGGGTGATGCCGACCTTGATCCCCGAGGAGTTGGCCAGATACACCACGTGATCGGTCATGCAGAACTGCTCGCCCCACGACGGATCACGGCAAGTGCCTGCCTCGTAGTGGCAACGCTCCGGGCTCATGATGCACACATCGCATTGCGCCAGCTTGGTCATGCACGGGTAGCAGTAGCCCTGGCTGAAGCTCTTTTTGGTCTTGCGCCCGCAGTGAGTGCAGTTGATCGCACCCAGGTATTCCAGACGCAGTTTGGTACCGATCAACGGATTGACCGGCACCTCGGTATCGCCCAAACGAAACGCATACTGAACGGTCGGCGTTTCAAGGCTTGCCGACATCTTGCTGATTGCACCACGGCCAATCTCAATCAATGGATGGCATCCGACTTGAACAGGATGTTAGGCACTGGCGCCGACTTGGAGCTGCACTCTTGCGGACCCATGTAACCGGTGCGCTGGTCTTCAGGCAGGTTCTGCACTTCCCAGGCAATCATCGCCTGCAACGACAGCTCGCGCTGTTCGGCGGTGAGTTTGTTGCCGTCTGCCCATTTGCCGATTTCAACGGCCAGTTTCAGGCTCTGATAGATCTCGGGGGTGATGTTTTGAATCATTTCGTTGAAAGAGGACATGGTTCGTTTCCACTCTAAAAAGTAAACCTGTAGTCGCTGCCACAGGCTGCGATAAGGTCCAAAGGACCTTCAAAAAAGCAGGGCCGCTACGCAGCCCATCGCAGCCTGCGGCAGCGACTACAGAGTTAAGCCATCTGTTTGCGCCGCGCCCAAAGCCCGCCCAGCAAACCGGTCAGGCACCCGATCACCAAACCGCCCACATGGGCCGCGTTGGCAATCTGGCCAAAACCGATCATCGACACCAGACCCGACATGCACAGCGCCAGCCACACCAGCATCATCACCAGTACCCCGCGAGGCAGGTGATACAAAGGGTTTGGCGCCATCATCTGGTAAATCCAGACATGCCCCAGCAGCCCGTACAACACCCCGGACAACCCGCCAAACAGGCTCGGGCCACCAAACAGGTACTGGGCGAAGTTGGATACCAGGCTGAACAACAGGCTCAAGCCAATCAGGTTGATGCTGCCCTGGCGCATTTCAATGCGCCGCCCCAGCTCCCAGTACCACATGCCGTTCATGGCAATGTGCAGAAAGCCGAAGTGGATCAGCATCGGGGTGAACAATCGCCACCACTGCCCCGACGCCAGGCTGTCGGACAGCGGGACAAACTGGATGTACTGGCCTCGAATGCTGAAGTCGAGAAAGGTCAGCCCGCTCAGGGCCGACAGGTTGTCACCCAGTTGCGTCACTGCAGCCACGATCACACACAGCAGCAACACCACCGCCGTGGCCGGGCTGGCACGCAGTTGCTGGGCAAAACCCGGCCGGGGCATGGCCGCCGGGCGTTCAACGATGGGCAGTTCGTGCTCCGGATCACCCACAGGAAAACGCTGGTACAAACTGCGCACATCATCGGCGATGGCCTCGGGCGCCCACAACACCTGCTCGCCCGCTTCCTCGCTGACCCGATGCGGGACCTGCATGCGCCTGAGCAAGGCAACAAAGCCGCTAAGGTCGACGGACAGCGGCAAACGTAAAACAGCTACAGCACTCATTGAATGGCCTCTGGGCGATCTACATTCACCCATACGAATTTGTTCGGATCAAGCCGGGTTTCCTGATCCAGACGGTATGCCACCAGCTTGCCGTACAGCACCGCGCTGTAATCCAGGCACGCCAGGTTGGGGCGGATCGGCGCAGGCCGACCACTGCGCCAGTAGTGGCCGACAAACAACAGCGGCTCATCAATGCCGTAGCGCAACAAGGCGCTCTTCTCGGTTGAGGACAGCGGTTGTTGCGCCACGCGATCAGGCAGCGCGTCAGGCTGAAACACGATATCGCCGTAGGTCTTGGGGTCGTCTTCCCAGAACTTGGTGCGAAAGAACGCCCGCGTCAGGCCGTCACCACCCGTCAGGGTCATGCCGCCCGGCAGGCGCATGTCCGTGCCGCGCAAGAGTCGGTTGAAGCTCATGTTGGCAAAACTGTCCGGCATCCCGGCCGCCTGCAAAAACGCCTCGTCGATGCAGCCATCGGGGTATTGCGCCCGCAAGGTGGCAATCACCTCGGCGTCCCAGCAGGCGTGCACCACCCGGAAACGCCCGGCGTCGACAAACAGCGGCATGTCATAAAACCACTGCACGAACTCACGCCATTCAGCAGGGTATTGGTCGAACTGCTCGAGGGTTTCGTGGATCAGCCGGGCATGGCGCGGGGTGTGCTCACGCACAAACTGCCTGCCACTTGCGGCGGGCGCGGGTGTGCACCAGCCCAGCGCGTTGAATTCATGGTTGCCCATCAGGCACAGGGCCTGACCGGACCTGACCATATCGTAAACAATATGCAGCGACTCGCGAATGCGCGGGCCGCGATCAATGATGTCACCCAGGAACACCGCCATCCGTTGCGGGTGTCGCCAGATACCGGCGAGTTTGCGATAGCCCAGACGCTCCAGCAGGTGCTCAAGGGTATGAGCACAGCCATGCACGTCACCGATCAGATCGTAACTGCGCGCTGGATCGAGCATCAGTCAGCCCTGCCGCCCAGTCGGCTACCCCAGCCAAGCTTGGTCCGACACACTTCATAGTAGTTGTGGTCCAACGGGTGAATCAGGCGCAGCTTCTGCGCTTTTTTGCTGACATTGATGGTGTCGCCCGGCGCACAGGTGAAATGGTTCTGACCATCGCACGAGACTTGCGGGTAGATCTGCATGTCCTTGGCCACGACGATTTTCAGCTCACTGTTGCCATCGACCACAATCGGGCGACTGCTGAGGGTATGGGGGTACATGGGCACGATCACAATGGCGTCGAGCTTGGGGTGCATGATCGGGCCGCCCGCTGACATCGCGTAGGCCGTGGAGCCGGTGGGCGTCGCCACGATCAGGCCGTCGGCCTTTTGGCTGCACACGAACTGACCGTCGATATGCAGTTCGAACTCGATCATGCGCGTGGATTTGCCAGGGTGCAGCACCACGTCATTCAAGGCGTCGCCCTGGCCGATGGCTTCACCGTGACGGCGAACTTCGGCTTGCAGCAGGAAGCGGTTCTCAACCAGGTAGTGACCGTCGAGTACTTCGGCCACTTTGACTTCCAGCTCATCGGGACGGATGTCCGTCAAAAAGCCCAGGCTGCCACGGTTGATGCCCAATACCGGGACGTTGTGGCGGGCCAGTGCGCGGGCCGCGCCCAACAAGCTGCCATCGCCGCCGACCACAATCACCATGTCGCAGACTTCGCCGAGCATTTTGCGCGACGAGGTTTGCAAGCCATGACCGGGCAACACCTCGGCGATGGTGTCTTCGAGGATCACGTGCATGTGCCGCTCAAGCAGGAATTTTTTCAGTCGGCGAACCGTGTCGAGCACTTGGGAGCTGCCCAGACGACCTATGATGCCGATATTGCGAAATTGCTCCATGGGGCTCCTGCGGGATTCAATGCGTGCGAAAACAACGATTATGGGCGAAAGACGACGATAGACAAAACCCTTTCAGCCCCCGGGGTCTGGCAAACAGCTATGCTCGCTCAATGACACTCTTTCCCGACTTGCTCAACCTGCCCCACCAATTGCGTCACCCTGAGGTGCGCGACCTGGCGTGGGTGATTCTCGCCCCGCCGATGCTGAGCCGCACACCCTGGCCCCAACGTCACCCATTGGCAGGCAGCGACTGGGTCCAGGCCCCGGAGCAGCTTGAGCACTGGCTGCGCGAGCTGGACCGGTGCAGCGAACCGCTGCAGCACTGGCTGGCACTGGCGACCACCCGGCGCCTGGGGCGCTACTACGAGCGCCTATGGCAATTTGCCGTGCAGCACGCGCCGGGCGTCGAGCTGATTGCGGCCAACCTGCCGATCCGGCTTGGCGGGCATACCTTGGGGGAACTGGACCTGCTGGTGCGTGACCGCGAAGGCGTGCATCACCTGGAACTGGCGATCAAGCTCTACCTCGGGCCTCAGGACGCAGACGGCACGGACCCTGCCCAATGGCTCGGCCCCGGCAGCAATGACCGGCTGGACCGCAAGCTCAAGCATTTCAGCCAGCATCAGCTCCCCATGTCCAGCCGCCCCGAAAGCCGCGAAGTCCTTGCCAGCCTTGATGTCCAGACGTTCAACGCGCACCTGTGGCTCGGTGGCTACCTGCTGTATCCGTGGCCGGGCAAGGCACAGGCCCCGGCAGGCGCCAACCCCCAGCACCTGCGCGGCAGCTGGCTGCATCAGCGCGACTGGCCGGCGTTTATCCGCCAGAGCCCTGCCGGTTGCTGGCAACCCTTGCCCCGTCATGCCTGGCTTGCCCCGGCACTCTATGGCCCCGAAGGGATATGGACGGCGCAACAGCTCGACGTGTGGCTTGCCGAACTGCACCCCCAGGCACCGGCCCAACTGCTAGTCCGTCTGGTGCAGAACAGTGAGGGCGACTGGGAAGAAGCCGAACGTTTGTTTTTAGTGTCCGACCTTTGGCCAAATGTGCCGGGCAACCCAGAAAGCTGACGTATCTCAGTGCGAAATCGCCCAACTCGCTTAAAGTACAGGGACTCCGTCACACAAGAACGGAGGCTTCAGACCTGAACTGTGAGGAAACACCATGTCCTGGAAAAGCACCGCCCATCACTACAGTCGAATGTCCATCGCCCTGCACTGGCTTATGGTGTTGTTGTTTGTCTTGATCTACGCCGCCATTGAGTTTCGCGGGATCTTTCCCAAGGACAGCGCCGGTCGCAACCTGATGAAAGACGCGCACTTCATGCTCGGCTTGACCGTCTTTGCGCTGGTCTGGCTACGGTTGCTGGCCCGAACCCTGGGCGTCGCGCCAAAAATCACCCCAACCCCGCCTGCCTGGCAAACAGCACTGGCCACGCTCATGCACTGGGCACTGTACCTGTTCATGATCGCCATGCCGGTACTGGGCTACCTGGTGTTGAGCTACAACGACAAGCCGGTGTTCTTCTACGGCGTCGACATCCTGCCGCTCACCGCCAAGGCCCCTGACTTCGCCAAGCAGATCAAGAGCTGGCACGAACTGGGCGGCACCATCGGTTACTGGCTGATCGGCCTGCATGCCGTTGCAGGGCTCGCGCACCACTACCTGATCAAGGACAACACCCTGCTGCGCATGCTGCCTGGGCGCGGTTAAACCTGCAGGAGCGGGCTTGCCTGGCAGACCGCAGCGCCTGTAGCGCGAGCAAGCCCGCTCCCACATTGATCCTGCCGTCAGGGACATCACCCAACCTGTGGGAGCTGGCTTGCCTGCGATGGTATCCCTGCGGTTTGCCTGACAGACCGCAGCGCCTGCATCGCGAGCAAGCCCGCTCCCACATTGATCTTGCCGTCATGGACATAACCTAACCTGTGGGAGCTGGCTTGCCTGCGATGGTATCCCTGCGGTTTGCCTGGCAGACCGTAGCGCCTGTAGCGCGAGCAAGCCCGCTTTCACATTGATCCTGCATTCGGGGTGATTACGCAAACCCCCGGCGGCCTTGCAAGCCGCCGGTGTGGACAAACACCAGACGCATCCCCCGCGCTACGCCCCCTTCCTTGACCGCCTGTTCCAGCGCCATCAACGCCTTGGCTGTATACAACGGCTCCAGCGGTAACCCACAGGCCGCTTCGCTGTCCTGAATAAACTCCAGTAATTCGTCATCGACCCTGGCAAAGCCACCGCGACTGGCCTCTATCAACTGAAAATTGCGCTCCATTGCCCCGCCCGCCTGCAAAATGGCTTCCACCTGTGGCGCGACACCGTGATCCAGTGGCACCGCCAGCGCGCCATACACACACCGCGCGCCCTCCTCGCCCAGCACCAGCCCGGCCAGGGTCGTGCCGGTGCCTGCCGCCAACCACCAGCCGTCGTAATCATCCCAGCCCACATCCGCCAGCTGACTGCGCACCCTGCTCACCAGCGACTTGCATCCCGAGGCTCCCGCCAGCCCGCCACCGCCCTCCGGCACCTGATGCAGCTTCGGGTACATGGCCTGCCAGGGCTGCCAGAAGCCGGGTTCATGGCGGGCCCGATAACCGGCAAAACCCAGCCAGTGCAACTGCATGCCATAACGCTCAAGGTCCAGCGTGGTGGGGGTTTGCTGAGGATGACCACGCAACAGCCCCACGGTGGCAAAGCCAAAACGCTTACCGGCTGCCGCCAGGGCATGCAAATGATTGGAATGGGCGCCCCCCAGGCTGATCAACCCTTCAGCCCCCGCTGCATGGGCCGCCAGCAAGTGCTCGGTGAGCTTGAACCACTTGTTGCCGCTGATCAGCGGATCGATCAGGTCCAGACGCAGCACGGCCACCTCAACCCCTGCCTGTTCCAGCCAGTCAAGGTGCAGGCGCTGCAAGGGCGCATGGGGGTGCCAGTTGATCAAGGGCAGCATTGATGGGGGCTCCGTTTGAAAAAGTGCAGTTTACAGCCACAACAGCCCGTCGGCTTTCATATACAAGCCAACCAATAACCTGACTCGACATCAGGCTTCTTGGTAAGGTGTGCGCCGAATTTCGCAGCCTGGCTGGCTGCTGCTATCTGTTGACTCACGCGAGACACCCCACATGCCCGAACCGATCCCTCTTAAAGATCACGAAAGCGAAAAACGCCTGGTCAATAAAAGACTGATCGCGTGCGCGGGGCTGGTGCTGGCCATCAGTTGCGCGCTGATCGGACGTATGTATTTTTTGCAGGTCACCGAGTTTGACTACAACTCCACGGTTTCCGAGAACAACCGCGTACACGTGCTGCCAATCCCCCCTGAGCGCGGTTTTATTTACGACCGCAATGGCGTGCTGCTGGCCGATAACCAACCCAGCTTCAATATGACCATTACCCGCGAGCGGGCCGGGGATACCGCCAAAGTGCTGGACTCGGTGATGAGCATCCTGCATTTGCCTGACGAAGACCGGGCGATATTTGCCAAGGCCATGAAGCAGGCGCGCCACCCGTTTGATCCCTCCACCCTGCTGTACGAGCTGACGGAAGATCAAATTGCCCTGCTGGCCGTGAATCAATTCCGCCTGCCGGGTATCGATGTCGAGGCACAGTTCGTGCGCCATTACCCACAGGGCGATCACTTTGCCCATTCGGTCGGTTATGTGGGGCGTATCAACGAAAAAGAAGCCAAACAACTGGATGCCACCCAGTACCGGGGCACGCAGTCCATTGGCAAGACCGGCATCGAACGCTTTTATGAAAATGAACTGCACGGCAAGGTCGGCTTTGAAGAGGTCGAAACCAACGCCCAGGGCCGGGTCATGCGCGTACTGCGCCACACCGATGCCGTAGCCGGTAAAAACATCGTACTGAGCCTGGATATCAAGCTGCAGGAAGCTGCCGAAGAAGCCTTGGGCGATCGTCGTGGCTCGATCATTGCCCTGGACCCGAAAACAGGCGAAGTGCTGGCCATGGTCAGCAAACCCAGCTTCGACCCCAACCTGTTCGTGACCGGCATCAGCTCCAGGGACTATTCGAGCCTGCGTGATTCCATCGACAAGCCGCTGTTTAACCGGGCCTTGCGTGGCCTGTATGCACCCGGCTCAACGATCAAGCCCGAAGTGGCGATTGCGGGCCTGGACAGCGGCGTGATTTCAGCTTCGACCCGGGTATTTGACCCGGGCTATTTCCAGCTGCCCAACGTTGATCACAAGTACCGCAACTGGAACCACAGCGGCGATGGCTGGGTGGACTTGAACGCGGCAATCATGCGCTCCAACGACACCTACTTTTATGACCTGGCCTCCAAACTGGGCATCGACCGCATGCATGACTACATGGCGGAGTTCGGGCTTGGGCAGAAGGTGTCCCTGGACATGTTTGAAGAGTCGTCCGGCCTGATGCCGTCCCGTGAATGGAAGCGCAGCACCCGCCGCCAGGCCTGGTTCCCCGGTGAAACCGTCATTCTGGGGATCGGCCAGGGCTACATGCAGGTCACCCCCCTGCAACTGGCCCAGGCCACCGCATTGATTGCCAACAAAGGTGTATGGAACCGTCCGCACCTGGCCAAAACCGTTGACGGTACGCCGCCAGTGGATGAGCACCCGATCCCCAATCTGGTGCTGCGTGACCCCCGGGATTGGGATCAGGTCAACCACGCCATGCAACTGGTGATGCACGACCCGCGCGGCATCGCCCGGGCAGCGGCCCAGGGTGTGCAATACCGGATTGCCGGCAAAAGTGGTACGGCACAGGTGGTGGCGATCAAGCAGGGCGAGCGTTACAACCGCCTCAAAACCGCCGAGCGCAATCGTGACAACGCCTTGTTTGTGGGCTTTGCGCCAGCCGAAGATCCCCAGATCGTGATTTCAGTGATGATCGAAAACGGCGAAGCCGGTGGCCGGGTGGCGGGCCCCGTGGTGCGCAAAGTGATGGACGCCTGGCTGCTGGACAACCAGGGCGTGCTCAAACCGCAATACGCCAGCCCGCAGGTCAAGGCGCACCCGACACCCCATGTTTGAAAAGCACCCCAGCCCTCTCCTTCCGTGAGAGGGCGCGGGCTTTTACCTCAATACCGTGCATCCACCGGCTTGCCGCCTTCAGGCCAATCCTTGGCCTTGTCGACAAAGTCAGGCCGTGGCTGATGGGAGAAGTACTGCGCCACATCCACCGCCTCCTGATCCGATAGCCCACCCTGCCCCAACGGGAATTTTTCGTGGAAGCCGATCGGCATGTTGCGTTTGACGAACGCCGCCGCCGTGTACGTGCGTGCCATGCCCGCGCCGATATTGAACGACTCGTCCCCCCACAGCGGCGGGTACACAAAGCTGCCGTCGGCATGCTTCAGGCCCTGGCCGTTGTCACCGTGGCACACCGCACATTGCTGCGCATAAATCACCTTGCCGTTTTCAGGATCGGGCTTGATGGTGGGATCAACCTTGCCCACGCCCCGACCTGCCACTTTGTCGCCCGCGACGGTGTTCATTTTCATCCAGTCAAAATACGCCACCATCGCCTGCATATCTGGTGAGGCCACCGGCAACGGCTTGCCATCCATCGAACGGCGAAAACACCCATTGATCCGCTCTTCCAACGTCACTTCCTTGCCCGCACGCGGCGCATAGCTGGGGAAGAACGCCGACACACCCACAAACGGAGAGCCATCAGCCACGGTGCCCGCGTTCAGGTGGCAACTGGTGCAATTAAGCGCATTGCCGACGTTGTCCGCCAGCAACGCCTTGGTTTGCAAGTGCAAGCGCATGCCGCGCACCACCTGGTCGGCATTGGCAGCGCTGAGCAGATTGGCCAGTCGCGGCGTCACAAACGCACTCTCGTCAGTGGTCTGGGGGTTGAGCTGCTTGCGCATGCTGGCCACTTGCGCGGGCTTGATCGCCGGGGCGTCATTGCCCCAACTGCTGCGCACAAAACTCAGGATTTCGGCAATTTCATCATCCCCCAGGCGCGCAAACCCGGGCATGGTGTAAACCCGTGGGTGCGTCGCAGTTTGCGGGGTTTTCCAGCCGGTCAGGGTGATGTGCAACAGGGTGGTCGGGTTAGCCGCCACGATCCCCGGATTGCCGTTCAACGGCGGGAACATGCCTTTGACACCCCCTCCATCCGGGCGATGGCAGTCGGCGCAGAACTGCGTGTAGCCCAACCCGCCACGGCTGGTAAACAGCGTGTCCGGCGCCTTGGCCGGTTCGATTGCCACAGCAGGCATCGGCAAATCATCCTTGCCCGGTGGCAGCGACTTCAAGTAACTGGCGATGGCGGTCAAATCCGCGTCGGTGAAGTGCTGAGTACTGTGATGTATGACGTCAGCCATGTTGCCCGAGACCGTGGCAAACCGGTTTTGCCCGGTTTTGAGCAACTGCACCGTGTCCTCCACCGTCCACAGGTTGCGCAGGCTCAAGGCGCGCCATTCTTCAACGGTTTCACCCGCCAGGTAGTGCTTGCCACTGCGCCCCCCATCGTCCAGGGCCTTTTCCTGAAAGGCGATGCCCCGAGGCGTGTGGCAGGAGCCGCAATGCCCCAGGCCCTGCACCAGATAAGCCCCCCGGTTCAGCTCGGCACTTTTGCCAGGGTCGGCAACGAACGGCTGTTGGTCGACAAAGGCCCAGTTCCATAGCGCCAGGCCCCAGCGCTGGTTGAACGGAAAGCCCATGTCCGCCTCGATATTGGCCATTTTTACCGGCGTGACGTCCTGCATCAGGTAGGCGTAAAGCGCGCGCATATCCTCTTCGCTCATCTTGGCGTAGGACGGATACGGCATGGCCGGGTACAGGTTCTGCCCCGCAGGCGTCACCCCTTCGCGCATGGCCCGGTCAAATTGCTCAAAGCTGTACTGACCGATACCGGTCTCGGGGTCTGGCGTGATGTTGCTCGAATAAATCGTGCCCATCGGCGTTTTCAGCTCCAGCCCGCCTGCCATCACAGCCCCTCCCTGGGCGGTGTGACAGGCTATGCAGTCGCCAAGCCTGGCCACGTACTGGCCCCGTTCGATCAGGGATTTCTCGGGGACAGGGGCCGTTGTCGGCTCACCGGCCTGCACCTGAACAGTGCAAAACAACGTCAGGCCGAGCAGCGCCAGACGTGGGAAGGTAGAAAGCATCGCGTTATTCCTTTAAGGCGTCGATCTGGGGTGATCCCCTCGAAACGGGCCGTGCTGGTATTGTTATTGACTCCTCACAAAGGGGTTGTACCGGCTTTTAAAGTCAGGACGTTTGACCAGGGTCATGGCCGTGGCAACCAGGCAACGCGAGCGCTGGCGGTACCTTCCGCCGACACCTTCTGCGGGACGGGGCCACACACGCCGGTCATCCTCGGGCCTCTGACGGCAATAATTTTTTTCGCAATAACAAGCTGTTAGCTGCTGGCACAACAAATGCTTCCTGACACCCAAAGCACAGAACCTTGCATCCCCACCCCCGGCCTGGAGATGCAACAACCTGCGTGAACCCCGACGCTAAACGCGTCCGGGGTCATCTAGAGGAGCGTAAGGATGGCAACGCCTGTTACAACGTCACCGATCAACATGCCCACGGTAAAAACCGTGGGCTTTCTGGTGATACCAAACTTCACCACCATCGGTTTTGCCTCAGCCATCGAAACCCTGCGCATGGCCAACATGGCCGCCCGCTGTGAAATGTTTCGCACGGTGATCATCGCCCCTACCCTGGACCCGGTCACTGCCAGCAATGGCATGCGCATCCTGCCCGACCATGTGGTGGGTGATGGGCCAAAACTGGACATTTTGCTGGTGGTGGGTTCAAACCCCATCGTGTCCCACCTCAGTAGCCGGCCCGTGCTCAACTGGCTGCGCAAGCTGGCACACGAAGGTGTCGCGCTGGGCGGCATTTGCACCGGAAGCTACTGGCTGGCACGGGCCGGTTTGCTCAAGGGTTATCGTTGCACCATTCACTGGGAAGACATCGAGACCCTCAAGGACCATTTCCCGGGGATCATTATTTCCAATCAGCTATTTGAACTGGATCGCGACCGCTACACTTGCTCGGGCGGCGTGGCGTCGATGGACATGACCCTGCAACTGATCGCTCGCGAGCCGGGTGGCCGGGAAATCGCCGCCCATGCGGCCGAGCTGCTGCTGTGTGACCGGGCGCGGGGAGCGCAGGAGCAGCAACGGGTGCCGCTGCGCCAGAAGCTGGGGACCTCCCAACCCAAGCTCAGCCAGGTGGTAGCCATCATGGAAGCCAACCTTGAAGAGCCGGTCAGCCTTGAAGACCTGGCGCGCTTGAACGAGGTGTCGGTGCGTCAGCTGGAGCGCCTGTTTCACAAACACCTGCAGCGCACACCGAGCCAGTATTACCTGGAACTGCGCCTGGCCAGAGCGCGAAGCCTGTTGCTGCGCAGCGAGTCGCAAGTGCGCGACATCGCCCTCGCCTGCGGCTTCGTCTCGGCGGCGCATTTTTCGAAATGTTATAGCCGGTTGTTTGGGGTGTCGCCGATAGGTGAGCGCAAGCAAGTGGCGTTGCACTGAGCCCTGCCCACAGGCGTATTTCAGCGGTGTGTTTAGTCTTGCAACGCGGTGTGCGCCGTCTCGCGACTGGCCAGCATCGCAACCAGCGCTACCGCAGCCGCTGCCAACAAATACCAGGCCGGGGCCATTTTGTTGCCGGTCATATGAATCAGCCAGGTGGCAATAAACGGGGCAGTCCCGCCGAACACCGCGTTGGCCACGTTAAAACTGAAGGCAAATCCGCTGAAACGGACCCGGGTCGGGAAAATCTCGGCCAGGAAACACGGCAAGGTGCCGTCGTTCATGGCCAACATCGCGCCGAAGGCAATCTGAATCATCAGAATCACCAGCAGCGACGGGTTGCCAAGCATCCCGAACAGCGGAAATGTCAGCAGCAAAAACAGCACCGACGCGGTGACCAGCATGGTCTTTCGGCCATAACGGTCAGACAGCGTGCCCATCAGGAAAATCAGCCCGATATAGGTCGCCAGCGACACCGTCGAGGCAATAAACGAATCACTCTCGCTCATGCCCATTTCAGTCGACAGATAGGTCGGCATGTAACTGAGCAACAGGTAGAACGCTACGGCGTTCAGGCAGGTCACGCCAATCCCGATCATCACTGCCCGACGATGCACCGTCAGCAATTCACGGACCGGGGCATGGGTCGCACACTCCTTGGCTTCCAGTCGCTGTTCCATTTCCAGGAACTTGGGTGAGTCCTGCAGGTGCACACGGATATAGCGCCCTACCAGACCAAAGGGAGCCGCCAGTAAAAACGGCAGGCGCCAGCCCCAGTCGTGAAGGTTTTCGACGGTCATCAGCGCGTGCATTCCGGCAACAAACATCGCGCCAAACAGCAATCCGGCGGCGGTACTCGCGGGCACAATGCTGGTGTAGAAACCACGCTTGCCCTCGGGCGCGTACTCGGCCAGAAAGGCCGAGGCCCCTGCGTACTCCCCCGACGCCGAAAAGCCCTGCATCAGGCGAATCAACAGCAACAACGCCGGAGCCCACAGGCCGATATGGTTGTAGGTAGGCAGAATACCGATGCAAAAGGTCGAGAGGGTCATGATCAGAATCGACCAGGACAAGGCACTGCGCCGCCCGTACTTGTCGCCAAAATGGCCCCAGACCAGACCACCGATGGGGCGCACGATAAACGACAGGGCAAATACCGCGAAGGTCGCCAGCAGCCCTGTGGTGGTATCGGTTTGCGGGAAGAACGTCAGCGCAATGACAGTCGCCAGATAGCCATAGGCTGCGTAGTCAAACCACTCGACAAAGTTGCCCATAAAGCTGGCCGTGGCAGCACGGCGCAGCGCCTTGCGCTCGCTGAGACGCTCGGTTTCCTGCTCGGTTGTCAGAGGTAATGCCAGACTTGCACTTGGGATACTCATTGAGCACCTCCGGGGAAAGAGATGCGGGATAGGAAAACGGCAAGCAACGTCGGGACGCGGGACATGACAGATACCCTCATTGTGTTCTTTTTGGCAGGGGTAAACAGGTCAGAAAACGCTGCGTAATCTGCGTACGCATGCGCTGGTATCGAGCTTGGCAATTGTGTGGGAGCGGGCTAGCCCGCCCCCACAGGGTCATGGCAACACTACTTCTTGATGATGTTGTGCTGCGGGCCGTACGGGAAATGAGTGATGTTCTCCCCGCCCTGCTCGTTGACGATCAGGATGTCATGCTCGCGATACCCGCCCGCACCCGGACGACCTTCGGGAATCATGATCATCGGCTCGATGGACACCACCATGCCCGGCTCCAGCACCGTGTCGATGTCTTCACGCAGCTCCAGCCCGGCTTCGCGGCCATAGTAATGGCTGAGAGTGCCAAACGAGTGGCCATAGCCAAAAGTGCGGTATTGCAGCAGGTCATGCTCCAGGAAGATCTCGTTGAGTTGCAAGGCGATGTCCGAGCAACGCATGCCGGGCTTGATCAACTTCAGGCCGGCCTCATGCACCTTGACGTTAACTTCCCACAGCCGCAGATGCTCGTCCGAGCAGTGGTCCAGGAACAGGGTGCGCTCCAATGCCGTGTAGTAACCGGCAATCATCGGGAAGCAGTTGAGGCTCAGAATATCGCCCTTGTTCACTTTGCGGGTGGTCACCGGGTTGTGTGCGCCATCGGTATTGATCCCCGACTGGAACCAGGTCCAGGTGTCCATCAGCTCGGAATCGGGAAAGGTACGGGCGATTTCCCGCACCATGGCCTGGGTCGCGTGCAGCGCCACCTCATATTCGGGCACCTGATCACGCAGCGCTTCCACGATGGCCGCGCCGCCAATATCGGCGATCCGTGCACCGTGGCGAATAATGGCGTGTTCTTCGGCTGACTTGATCATGCGCATGCGCATGCACGGCGCGCCAATATCCACCAGCTCGGCCTGGGGGTAACGGCTGGCGAGCTTGTCGCGATTGAGCAGGTTCATGTGATCGAACTCGATCCCGATCCGACCGGCCTTGGGCAGGGCCTGCTGGATCGCGACAAAGTAGTTATCGCGCTGCCAGTCGGTATACACAATATTGTCGGTGCCCATGGTCCGGCGCCACGGCTGGCCGCCGTCAATATTGGCGCTGATGGTGACTGCGCTGTCCTGAGTCACCACCAGCGCATAGTTGCGGCCAAACGAGCAGTACAGGAAATCGCTGTAATAGTTGAGGTTGTGATAGGACGTGAATACCGCAGCGTCGATATTGTTCTGCGCCATATAGGCTCGCAGCTTCGCCTGACGGTTGGCGTACTCCTGAGCCGAGAACGTGGGAGAGACCTTTTCACCGTTTTTGATCTGGATGGTTTTCGGCATTTGCATGTCTTGGGTCCTTGTCTGTGATCGAGCATCAGAAGCCGCCGGCAGGCGGGTCGTTGAGGATCATTCGAACAGATACAAGAACGGTTTTTTTGTGCGAATCCGACCTGTAGTTGATCAGATCCGCTGTGCGAACCTGCCCTCCTCACAGCGCCGCCCGACCACGCCTTTGCGCAAGCAACTGTCCTCCATCCCTGTGGGAGCGGGCTTGCTCGCGATGGCATCGGCCCGGTTTGCCAGAAAGACCGCAGCGCCTGTATCGCGAGCAAGCCCGCTCCCACAACACAAGGCCCTCGCCCATTATTCGTGGAAGTTCGCGTGTTTTGATTAACCAGCTGTTTCTGGCCTGTTCCTGGTGGCATTCGATGCCGCGTCAATCCTGCCCCTATACCGCATTCTCTTCAGAATAAAAAAAGGACTGTCGAGTTAAGTTACCTGTCAACGTTGTAGGATCGCCTATCAAAAACGCGTAGCGTTAGAGTTTGCCACCCTTAGTTATTTGAGCATTAGAGGCAAACATCAAATATTTATTTAAGCGGTCGGTTGTTGCCTTGGTACCAGACATTTTATTGATGGTTGCCTCCTACGGTAATCAAGTTCTACAAGCCGTTGATGAGGGAATGGGCTACAAGAGATCGGGACCGAGCGCGCCGAGCCGGAGTACAAGGCAAAATTCCATGCTCAAAACAGTATTGGGGGCCTTAGCAGGCTGGATGCAAATTGAAGCGGAAATAGTGTTACAGAAGCGACTGGCGGAACACTGAGTTCACTTGCTGACGTTGTACTTGGCGCGAGAGAAAACTAAGCAACACGATTTAATTTTGGTATGTAAACACGCAAGCCAACCAAGACCAACACACTATAGATTGACGCGTAGGCAATGTATAAGGCTCGTCCTTCAAGGGGGAAAACTTCGGTTATCCCCCAGACAACTATTCCCATGATGGGTATTGAGCAGCCTAATACCAGGCAGCACACTGATAGATAATAACGAATTTTTTGAATATTCATCTGCTCATGCCTGCGCGGCGGAAATTTAGAGACTAATGTATTGGCGGGTTTCTGACTTGGCTTTTTTGTGCGAATCCGACCTGTAGTTGATCAGATCCTCTGGGTGAACCTGCCCCCCCTCACAGCGCCACCTGCTGGAATCACAAAACTTGTAGTCGCTGCAAAAGGCTGCGATAAGGGCCGCCTGACCACGCCTTTGCGCGAGCAACTGTCCTCGATCCCTGTGGGAGCGGGCTTGCTCGCGATAGCATCGGCCCGGTTTGCCAGAAAGACCACAGCGCCTGTATCGCGAGCAAGCCCGCTCCCACAACACAAGGCCGGCGCCCATCACTCGTGGAAGTTCGCGTGTTTGAATTAACCAGCTATTTCGGCCTGTTCCTGGCGGCATTCGGTGCCGCGTCACTCCTGCCCATGCAATCGGAAGCCGTGCTGGTCGGCATGCTCCTGTCCGGCAAGTACGTCGCCCTGACACTACTGGTCGTGGCCACCCTCGGCAATGTCCTGGGTTCGGTCTTGAATTGGGTATTGGGCCGCTCGGTCGAGCGCTTTCGACACAAACGCTGGTTTCCGGTCAGCGAGCAAAAACTCGACAAGGCCCGCGCGTTCTATCTGCGCTATGGCCGATGGTCGCTGCTGCTGAGCTGGGTGCCGATAATCGGCGACCCGCTCACCATGATTGCCGGCATCATGCGCGAACCGCTATGGAGTTTCGTGCTGATCGTCACCCTGGCCAAGGGCGCCAGGTATCTGCTGTTGACGGCAGTCACGCTGGGCTGGACGTAAGCGACCAGCCCGCACTCACCTCAAACCGGGCTTGCAGTGATGCGTTGCTCCATCACAGGCGGGTATTCAGGCAGCCAGGATAGCGGCATCAGTTGATTGTATTTTTGATAGAACGAGGACTGAATCCGGCCGCGAATCTGCTCCAGCTGTTCAATCAGTTCCACCAGCGCTTGCTGCTGCGAGGCCAGACGAATTTCATCCTCAGCCACATCGCTGTCGGGCAATGTAATTGCCTGCAGCGCAATACGTTCACTGAAGTAAGCAGGCACTCGTCGACCATTGCGATGCAATTGGTTTTCGGCGCGATAGCATTGAACCAGCCCGGCCAAAATCATTTCGGCCTTGTTCAGGCCACTGGCTAGCCGGGGTTTCACATTGCGCTTTTCGTCCAGGGCCGACTGGTAGCTGACCAGTTGCTCATTGCACGCCAGGACATCCGACTCAAGCTTTTCAAGAAACTGCTGCTTGAGCGCCATCAGTTCATTGCGCACGTCGGCAATCTCGTCCTGATAGATCCCCAACGCTTGATTGCGGCGCTTTTGATGTTTTTCGAATCCCGAGTGATGCTCTGCCTTATAGGCACACAATTCAGCCTCGCGCTCGCGCACGCTGTACTCCAGGCGCTGCAGCCGTATCGCGTAATCGCTCACCAGGCTGTCTATGGCACGTTCGAAATCCTGGTCAACATGAGCACAGCGGCTCACCGTAGCGCCGATATCCATGGCATCCAGACGATTTTGAACCGCTGCGATCCGCGACTCGGCCCATGCCAGGACCTTTTCCCGCTCCAGCTCAAGGGTCACACGGATGGTCTCTTCAGTCGCCGTCAGCCGGGTGGCTTCCTCAGGGGGATAGCCCTGCTCACCGTGGCGCCGGGCTTGCTCAACGATGTTGAGATCCCGTTTCAGGTGTTCAAACTCAGGCGGGACAAATAAAGGATTGCCAGTACGCTCGCGACTGCGATCAGCCTGCTCCAGAATGTTCATCAGTTTTTTGAATAACTGCATGGCGTTCGCTCCGAAAAAGAGGTCGTGAAGCCAAATCACCGATTTGAACGTAACGGCCGAGCTTGAAACTCGCCGCAATCGTCAGTGCCATCAAGCGATTCCGGGAAAATTCAGGAGATACATCAAGGAAGCAGCGAGGTGAGGATGATGCCTGCATCAAGCAGAGCGTGATCCGTGATCCCGACAGCAAACACTTAGGGAATAACCTTAGTGTCAAAATCATGCCAACGCCTGCCATGAATGACAAGCAATAAGTAGCACATAGCCATCAATCACGGGCATACGCTTGAAAAACTGGGATTTTTTGCGTTTAAACGACAACGTTTTTGCCGCAAGAACGGGCCAGAAAGTACAAAGGCCTGAAGAATCAGGCCGGCGGGAAATAATCCCGGAGCGCCTTCAAGCGCTCAGGGTTTTGCACATCAGCGCTGCATGCCCCAGCGCTTGACCGTGACCCGCTCAAGGGTAGCGAACACCAGGTTCTCCACCAGCAAGCCGATCAGAATCACCACCGCCAGCCCGGCAAACACCTTGTCGGTGTACAGCTCGTTGCGGTTCTGGAAGATATACCAGCCCAGGCCGCCCTTGCCGCTCGTGGCGCCGAACACCAGCTCGGCGGCAATCAGCGTGCGCCAGGCAAACGCCCAGCCGATTTTCAGGCCGGCGAGGATCGATGGCAGCGCTGCAGGGATCAGGATAAACAGCACAAAGCGGATGCCCTTCAACCCATAGTTGCGCCCGGCCATGCGCAGGGTTTCCGAGACGCCGAGAAAACCCGCATACGTGTTCAGGGCCAACGCCCAGAGCACCGAATGCACCAGCACGAAAATCAGGCTGTTCTGCCCCAGCCCGAACCACAGCAATGCCAGTGGCAACAGAGCAATGGCCGGCAACGGGTTGAACATCGACGTCAGGGTGCTCAGCAAATCACGACCCAACTGGGTCGAGACCGCCAGCGTGGTGAGCGCAAACGCCAGAAGGATCCCGATCAGGTACCCCTTGAGCAGCACCACCATGGAAATGCCCACCTTGCTCAGCAATTCACCGCTGATCAGGCCGTGATACAGGGCACTGCTCGTTTGCAAGAACGTGGGCAGCAGCAGGTCGTTGTTCTGGTAGCGCGCCACCAGCTCCCAGAGCACGGCCAGCACGACCAGGATCAGGCTTTTGCGTAACCAGCCCTGCTGCCAGAGACGCTGGCCGAGGGGCAGTTCGCGTTCCAGCGGCACCGTCAGCAACGGCTCCAGGACCACTTCATACTCCTGGCGTACAGATGATGATTGGCTCATCGGGCAATCCTCCACGGCTCAATAAGCGATACGGATATCAGCGAAATTCAGGGGTTGTTCGTCAGTGCCTGCATCGGTTTCATCGAACAGCAGCCGATGAATGCGCCGCGCCGTGTGCTGGAACCCCGTACCACCCAGGCTGTGCAGATCGTACTGATGGCTGTTGATTTCAGCCCGCACACGCCCGGGGTGTGGCGACAGCAGCAAGATCCGGTTGCCCACCACCAACGCCTCCTCGATGGAGTGGGTGACAAACAGCAAGGTAAAGCGCACCTCTTCCCAGAGCAGCAGCAACTCTTCCTGCATCTTGCGTCGGGTCAGGGCGTCGAGTGCGGCAAAGGGCTCGTCCATCAACAGGATTTTCGGCTGCATCGCCAAGGCCCGGGCGATCGCCACGCGAGCCTTCATGCCACCGGACAAGGTGTGCGGATAAGCATCGGCAAACGCCGCCAGGCCGACCTTGTCCAGATAATGCAGTGCCCGTTCCTCGGCTTCGCGCCGTGGCAGGGTTTTGGAGGCCAGCAAAGGGAACATCACGTTTTGCTTGACCGTCTTCCAGGGCGGCAGCTGATCGAACTCCTGGAACACCACCATACGGTCCGGCCCCGGTGCGGTGACGGCCTGGCCCTGGAGGCGGATCTGCCCCTCACAGGGTGTGTGAAACCCGGCGACTGCCTTGAGCAACGTCGACTTGCCGCAGCCCGAAGGGCCAAGCAGGATAAAACGGTCCGCCGGATCGATTTCAAAACTGACCTGGTGGGTCGCCCTCACCACACGTTGCGGCGTGCGGTACTCAAGGCTTACCTGATCGACCGACAACAGGGCAGGCCCTGTTGCGTTCAAGTGGCTGGCCGTGTGGCCTTGCACGGAGGCGTTCATGGCTGTCAGCTCCCCTGCAGCGGTTTGGCGTCCTGGAAGAAGTAATCTTTCCAGGAGTCGGGTTTGTTTTTGATCGCGCCAACGCGGTACAGAAACTCAGCCAGTGGGTAGGTGTTTTTCGGCGTCACGCTGAACTCGTACTCCGGGGTGTCGATGATCTTCAGCAACTCGTCGCGATCGACTTTGGACTTGGTTACACGAATGTATGTGTCAGCGGCAGCAGCCTTGTCGTTCTGGGCAAACTCGGCCGCCTCGGTCAACGCCTCGACAAAGGCCTTGTAGGTTTTAGGGTTGTCGTTACGGAACTTCTCGGTGGCAAACAGCACGGTCGGTGAGTTGGGGCCGAGCAAGTCATAGGTATTGAGCACCACGTGTACGTTGGGGTTTTTCAGCGCCTGATCCTGGAACGGCGGGTTGGAAAAATGCCCGCTCAGCTCGGTACCACCGGCAATCAGCGCAGCCGTGGCATCAGGATGGGGAACGGCGATGGTGTACTTGTCCAGCCGGTTGAATTCCTTGTCGCCCCATTGCTTGGCAGCCGCGTATTGCAAAAAGCGTGACTGCACGGAAACACCCACAGCAGGCACGGCAATGCGGTCCTTATCGGAGAAGTCGGCAATGGTTTTGACGTTCGGGTTATTGCTCAGCAGGTAGTACGGAAAGTTGCCCAGCGATGCCACGGCCTTGACGTTCTGCTTGCCGTGGGTGCGGTCCCAGATAGTCAGCAGCGGGCCAACCCCGGCGCCGGCAATGTCAATGGAACCGGAAAGCAAGGCATCGTTGACCGCCGCTCCGCCGGACAATTGAGTCCAGTCGACCTTGATGTCGATGCCCTCCTCCTTGCCGTGTTTCTCGATCAGGTTTTGATCGCGCACCACGTTGAGCAGCAGGTAGACAATGCCGAACTGTTCGGCGATACGGATCTCGCCTTCGGCATGGGCCACGGTAGGTGCGACCAGGCTGCCGGCAAGCAGACTCAAGCCCAGGCCTACACTGGCAGCGACGGTTTTGAATGATTTGGGCATGGCTATGCTCCTTGAAATAGGGACGATCAGTAAGGGGTATTGCCCTGAATGGTGGTGCGATAGAGCTTGCGCCGCAGATGGCTTGGGCATCCGGCAGCGAGATGGATCAGCGAACGGTTATCCCAGAACACCAGGTCATGGGGCTGCCATTGATGGCGGTAGATGTTTTCAGGCAGCACGCTGTGGGCGAATAGCTCTGCCAGCAACTGGCGGCTTTCATCCTGGGGCAGGCCCACAATGCGGGTCGTGAAACCCTCGCTGACAAACAGGGCCTTGCGGCCGTTTTCCGGGTGGGTCCGTACCACCGGATGCACCACCTCGCTGACCTGAGCCAGTTGCTCCGGGGTCAGGGTCGGGCGCCAGTTGCCTTCAAATTTGGTTTCGCTGTAGCGCGCCGTATACGAATGCGCGGCCGAGCGGCCTTCCACGGCGCTGCGCAAGGCTTGCGGCAGACCGTCCCAGGCTTTGTGCATGTCGGCGAACAGCGTATCGCCGCCTTCGCTCGGCAGCTCCTGGGCATGCAGCATCGAGCCCAGGCTCGGCAGCTCTTTATAGGAAAGATCGGAGTGCCAGAACTTGCCCGCATCCCCCAGGCCGATGGATTGGCCGTTCTCGATAATATTGGAGACGATCAGAATTTCCGGGTGGCCGGTCAGCAGAAACTGTTTGAGCACATGGATCTGCAAAATGCCAAAACGGCGACTGAAGGCGATTTGTTGCTGCGGGGTAATGCGCTGATCGCGGAACACCACCACGTGATGCTCCAAATGCGCGCGGTGAATGCGCGCAAAATCCTGGTCATTGACCGGCAACGCCAGATCAAGCCCGATGATTTCGGCACCCACGGCACCGCTGAACGGGCGGATCTCAAAAGACTGAGGGGCGATGCTTACAGCAATCGCAGAGGCAGACGGTGCAGACATAAATCACTCCCACGCAGAGCACACCCAATGGCGCGCTGATCGATCAGAAACTCACGGAGGTCCCGTGTTGGTTCATTTCGTGCGGCGCGTCGATTGGTCGACCTGTACGCAGGGGTATGACTTTATAGGTATAAGAAATTTAATTTAAATACCGTTAGAGAATAAGCATATGACCTGTGATCCGGCTTATTTCGCGCCACGGCCTAAAGCACTGGCGCGCCCTGCCGATGGACTTGAATGGCATAAGGTTTAAAGGACGAATCGACATGGTCGGCAGCATCAACCCCTTGGCATCCAGCCTGAATATCCAGAGCGTGGCCAGCACTGCATCCAGCAAGGCGGCGGACAGCAGCGCCGTGAGTGACGCCAGCGCCACGGCCACCGAACAGGTCAAGCCGCGAGCGTCCAGGGGCGCCAATGCGGCACCTGCGCCAGACAGCAGTGACGACAGTTCAGACACGGTCAAGCAGCTGAAAAAACAGATCGCGCAACTGCAAAAACAGCTTCAGCAGCAGATGCAGGCATTGCAAAGCATTCAGGCCAGCGACCAGAGCCCGGACGCCAAGGCCGCTGCCGTTGCCGGGGCCCAGGCACAAGTGACGGCGACCACTGCGGCGCTGCAAGCGGCCACGGCCGCATTGCTGCAGGCACTGACAGCCCAGGGCAGCAGCGGCTCGGGGTCGATGGTCAGCACGTCGGCCTGAATGCCCCCCTGCGGGAGCTGACCACGGTTTTCAGGCGATCTTATAAACGAAGAATCCCACGATAAATTTAGCCTTTTCCCTTAATTGCATCATTTGCTGTTATTCTGCGCCCCTCTTTGGGGAGTAGCTGGCCGTCACTTGCGTGGCGGCGCTCTGGTCAACATTCTCGGCAACCTGCCGTGGCCATGGCATCCATACGGATTTGCGAGACCAACGTCATACCTGTGCTGAAGTCGGGCGCGCAGTGCTATGTCGTTGTCTCAAGCCCGACTGGATGACTGAATTGAACCCAATTGCCCTGATTCTCCTGGCTTTCGCCATGTCCACCGATGCTTTTGCCGCCGCCATCGGCAAAGGCTCAAGCCTGCACAAACCCCGTTTCAGCGAAGCCCTGCGCACCGGCCTGATCTTTGGTGTGATCGAAGCCATTACGCCTGTGATCGGCTGGGCCATCGGTCAGGCGGCCAGCAGCTACGTCACTCAGTGGGACCACTGGATCGCCTTCACCCTGCTGCTGGGTCTGGGCCTGTACATGATCTACAACGGCGTAAAACCCGATGAAGACGAGCCCGAAGACAAACCGTCGCAACACTCTTTCTGGATTCTGGTGGTCACGGCCATCGCCACCAGCATCGATGCGCTGGCGGTAGGCGTCGGCCTGGCTTTTGTGGACGTCAATATCCTGGTGGCTGCTGCTGCCATCGGCCTGGCCACCATGACCATGGTCATTATCGGCACCATGCTTGGCCGGGCGCTGGGC